>JAQTLI010000007.1 GCA_028714995.1 Methylobacter sp.
TCACTGAAGACCCTGATGTTCACTTGATGGGCATGATAATGCTGGAACCCGGCGACTTGGACGCCAATAATGTAGAAATAAATGTTTATGATACTTACGTTCTGATTGCAAAACATTTATTACGCGGGGATGCTGACGTAGGCATTTTCCTGGCTGAAGCGTACGATGATCTATCAAATATGATTAAGAGCCAACTGAAAATTTTGGTTCGCAGCCAGATTAGCGTTATTCATCATTCACTGATGCTCGGGCCGAAACTGACTGGAAAGAGGGCTGAATTTCAAAGCCTACTAGTGAAAATGGACAATGATGCAAAAGGAAAAGGCGTTTTGGAAGGTTTGGGATTTGATGCCTGGATTGGTGTTGAAGACGAAGAGATGGAATTTATGATCGACCTTATGGATACCTTGAATACTTAATTATGGTTCAAAATGCACTGCAAGCGATCGTAGTAAGGAAAATCATGCTCTATCGATTACCTTGCTAAAATCAGTACTCAAGTTCCTTCTTCCATAAAGACACCGGTGTCGCTTTATGGAAGAAGGTTAAGAATATAAAAACTGTTGTTTATATTCGGATGCTGCAATTTAGAAATTACAATTACTTCAAATTGTCGGTCACATGCGGTTCAATCAGTTGGTACAACAATTGATGCATTTTTGGACTTGCGGCGATGAGATTACCTGATTCCAGGTATTTATCATTGAAAGAAAAGTCGGTTATCACACCGCCCGCTTCCTTCACCAACAAAATACCTGCCGCCATGTCCCATTCCATCAAACCTATTTCCCAAAAACCATCCAATCGACCGGCAGCAAGATAAGCCAAATCAAGTGCCGCAGACCCAGCCCGACGAATCCCTGCTGCATCAATGGTTACTGCGCGAAACATGCCCAAATAAGCATCAAGATGTTGCTGGGTTTTAAACGGAAAGCCGGTACCGATTAATGCGCCTTTCATGCTGTTTTGAGCCGTTACTCTGAGCCGGCGATTATTCAACATCGCGCCGCCGCCGCGTTTAGCAGTGAACAATTCATCCCGCAACGGATCATAAACGACTCCGACTTCAATCCTGCCTTTGTGTTTTAAGGCAATGGAAACAGAGTATTGAGGAAATCCGTGCAGAAAGTTGGTTGTTCCGTCCAGCGGATCAATAACCCAGATAAAATCATTACCTTTATGTACGCCGCTTTCTTCTGCCAGGATGCTGTGTTCCGGATAAGCAGTTTTAATAATGTTGATGATTTCCCGTTCGGCCATACGATCGACTTCGCTGGCAAAGTCGTTCTTACCTTTTTGGTCGATTTGCAGGCGGCCAACATTGTCGGATGAGCGAAGTATCAAGTCGCCAGCGCTTCTTGCGGCACGGACGGCGATATTTAACATAGGTTGCATAGGCGAATTTATATGAGTGCGGACTGCATGAACAGATATTTGCTCCTGCAATATCTGCATTCCCAACGTCCATGTGGGTTATGCAGCAGATAGAGCAATACAGGAGCAATTGCCGAAAACGTCATATAATAACAAATCTTTTGCTAAACTTGGCTCTTTTTTCAACAAAGGACAACACCTTGCTGTCTAATATAAAAATTGTTTTGGTTGAAACAACGCATCCGGGAAATATAGGCGCCGTTGCCCGTGCGATGAAGAACATGAAGATGAATAATCTGTGGCTGGTTTTGCCTAAAATTTTCCCCAGCGCCGACGCAACATCAAGGGCTTCCGGCGCGGATGACGTTTTAGCGGGCGCAACCGTCTGCCAGACTCTACAGGAAGCCATTGCTGATTGTCAGCTAGTGATTGGCGCCAGCGCCCGAGGCCGCACCATTAGCTGGCCTGAAATAACACCCAGAGAATGTGCAGAAAAAGTTTTAATCAATGAACCCGGCAACAAAGTAGCTATCATTTTTGGCCGGGAAAATTCAGGATTAAAAAATCACGAACTCGATCTGTGTCACTTTCTGTTACGTATCCCCTGCAACAGTGAATACAGCTCCTTAAATATCGGGGCAGCCGTGCAAGTCGTGTGTTATGAATTATTTGTAGCATCCGGGCTAGCGACAAAGGAAGCAATAGTCGTTGGTGATAAAGGTGAAGACCCTTTAGCCACGGCGGCGCAAATGGAGTCTTTCTATAGTCACTTATCGGAAGCATTAACCGATATTGGCTTTATGCATCCAGCCAAATCGAAATCTATTATGCGGCGACTACGCCGGATTTATAACCGGATACAAATGAATACTAAAGAATTGGACATACTCAGGGGTATCTTAAGAATGTCTCAGGGTAACAAGAGGAATAACTGATGTTAAGCAGACTAAAAGAAGATATTGCGTGCGTCTTTGAGCGAGATCCGGCAGCGCAATCTGTCTTTGAAGTAATTACTACCTACCCTGGATTTCATGCCGTTTTGATACATCGACTCAGTCATTTCCTCTGGCTAGCCGGATTCAAATGGTTGGCCCGGTTTATTGCCCATATCAGCCGCTGGCTGACCGGAATTGAAATTCATCCCGGCGCTATGATAGGCAGGCGTTTTTTTATTGATCACGGCATGGGCGTGGTAATCGGCGAAACTGCCATTATCGGCGATGACTGCACCCTGTATCATGGTGTAACTTTGGGCGGAACCAGCTGGGATAAGGGCAAGCGTCATCCCACCTTGCATAACGGCGTGGTGATAGGCGCGGGGGCAAAAGTTTTAGGGCCTATTGATATAGGCGAAAACGCCCGAGTGGGTTCAAACTCAGTGGTCTTAAAACCGGTACCGGCGGGTGCAACGGCCGTTGGAATCCCCGCTCACATCGTCGATCCTTATAGCAAAGCCGCAACAGCCGAGCGTGACAAGATTGCCTACAAAATGGGTTTTCATGCCTACGGCGCAACAACCGACGTGCCCGATCCAATCGCCTACGCCATTAATCACATGCTTGATCATATTCAAGCAATGGATAAGCAGCTGGAAACCATGCAAAAAGCACTCAATGACGCCGGCATTAAATACACAGAACCCCCCCTCTCTAAATTGGATGGCTGCACGATTGAAGACAGTTATACACCACGAGATGAAGAATAATTGACTGCAAGTTTTGACAAAAATTTCTTTATAACTTTTATAGACATAGGGCATGCATACTAAATGCGCAATAGTTGACTAATTTGCTGGGTTAAGTATAGTAACAATATCTTAATGGTATTTATGAAGGATGGTTTATTGTGCGCTTAACCACTAAAGGTCGCTACGCGGTAACTGCAATGCTGGATTTGGCTTTTCACAGTCAAGTCAAGCCAGTCACCTTAACAGACATCGCTGCTCGCCAAACTATTTCCCTGTCTTATCTTGAACAATTATTTGCGCGTTTACGCCGTGCAGGTATGGTAAAAGGGGTTCGCGGTCCGGGCGGTGGGTACAAACTATGCAAAAAAACAAGCGACATCAATATTGCAGATATTATTGCCGCTGTAGATGAAACGATTGATTCAACCAAATGTAGCGGAGATGAAAATTGCCAGAAAGAACAAGCCTGTTTAACACATGATCTATGGATGGGATTAAGTGAACAAATTAGAAATTATTTGAAAGGCATCACTTTGGCCGAGTTACTGGAAAAGAACACTGTCCAGAATATTGCCCAAAGGCAGGATCAGGATGCACATCGAGTCATTGAAATTCATCGTCAACTAGGATAATAACTGATCTGAATGATCTACCTTGATCATAACGCAACAACGCCGATAGATGATCGCGTCCTGGATGCGATGCTACCCTTCCTGACTACCTTCTACGGGAATCCTTCCAGCTTATACCGTCACGGTAGAGTCGTTAGCAGCGCCATAGACGCCGCCCGCGAGCAGGTTTCAGCATTGATTGGCGTGCAGCCTGCACAAGTCGTTTTCACCAGCGGCGGCACTGAGGCCAATAACATGGCTTTGGCGATACTGCCTTCTCAAGCCGGACTCGCTGTTTCGGCCACTGAACATCCCTCTGTTATCGAGCCCGCCCTGCAGTTAAAAAGCCGGGGGCACGAACTTGCCATGATTAATGTCGATGCGAATGGACTCATCACTCAGGAAACCATCGACGAGATTATTCGATTGAAACCCGGCCTGGTTTCAATCATGCTGGCAAATAATGAAACAGGCGTTGTGCAGGATATCGCACGTTATGCCCGGCAACTGAGAGAACACGGCATCATTGTTCATACCGATGCCGTACAGGCGCTGGGCAAAATCCCCGTGGATTTTAAACAGCTGGCCGTACATTTGATGTCGCTGTCCAGCCATAAAATATACGGCCCTAAAGGCTGCGGCGCCCTGGCATTTGAAAAAGGCGTGACCATAAACCCAATCTTATTGGGTGGCGGACAGGAACAGGGGCTCAGGGCCGGCACTGAAAATGTCGCCGCCATAGTCGGATTTGGCAAAGCCGCAGAGCTGGCAAGAATCGAACTAGCCGAACGCAGTGAACATCTGCTGAAATTAAAAACAGCGCTGGAGAATGGCTTAACTGAAATACCCGGCTTAACAATTTTTGCTCAACAGGCAAAACGCCTGCCTAATACTCTTCAGATTGGAATTCATGGCATCGATGGTGAAATGCTGTTGATGAAGCTGGATAAAAAAGACATCTGCGTTTCCAGCGGATCAGCTTGTGCCAGCGGCGAAAACGAACCCAGTCCGGTATTAACGGCTATGGGTATTAAATCTGATCATGCAAAAAGTGCAATCCGCATCAGCTTGGGAAAAGCCAACACCGAAGCTGAAATTTTTGAATTTATTAAACAATTGAAATCCTTAAATCTATAAGGATAAAGAGGTCATATGTCTGTCTCATTAACTGAAAGTGCAGCCCGCCAGATTAAAAAACAGCTGGAAAAACGCGGCAAGGGAATTGGCTTAAAACTGGGCGTAAAAAAATCCGGTTGCTCGGGTTATGCTTATGCACTTGATTACGCCGACACCCTTAATGAAGGCGATGCTGTGTTTGAAAACTTCGGGGTTAAAGTAATCGTGCCGGAAGCGGATATGGAATTTGTCGATGGTATAGAGTTGGATTATCGCAGAGAAGGTATTAACGAGGCCTTCCAGTTCAATAACCCGAATGTAAAAGGAACCTGCGGCTGTGGTGAGAGTTTTTCTGTTTCATAATCTAACAATTGATTCGTTCAGTACCGTTTATTGATAGACACGAAATGTCCATCTACCTGCTGAAATAACGCGCAGGCTACGAAAAATCAGTTATGGAGCCGACCTAATGTTAAAAGCACTTTTCACATTACCCCGCACCGTCTGGCTCCTTGTACTGGTCAGTTTTTTCAACGATACCGCCAGCGAGCTGGTCTATCCCCTGGTGCCCATTTATCTCGCGTCGGTACTCATGGCAGGCCCCAAAGCCCTGGGCCTGATCGAGGGCATCGCAGAGGCCACTGGCAGCCTGTTAAAGCTGTTTTCCGGCGTGTTGTCGGATCGACTGCAATCCACCAAGCATTGGGTGGTAGGCGGCTATACCGTGGCAGCCATCGCCCGCCCGTTACTGGCCTTTACCACAGCCTGGCCGATGGTTCTGGCGCTGCGTTTTGCAGATCGTGTGGGCAAAGGCTTGCGCTCCTCCCCAAGGGATGCGTTGCTGGCTCAGACGGTGGATAAGGAACATCGCGGACTGGCTTTCGGCTTGCATCGGGCTATGGACAATGCTGGCGCCGTCGTGGGGCCGCTTCTGGCAGCCTGGTTGCTGGCCGAACACCTACCATTGAAAGACGTTTTCCTTTGGGCCTCCCTGGGCGGAGTAATGGCGGTGCTCCTGGCTCTGTTCGTAAAGGAGCCGAAGCGCCACACCGACATGCCTGTCGATCATTTCAACTGGAGCGTGAAAACGCTGCCCGCGCCCTTCAAGCGTTATCTGATGGTAGTGGCCCTGTTCACTCTGGGCAATGCCTCCAACATGTTCCTGCTGCTACGCGCGAAAGACATGGGCTTTCCCGAATATCAGGTACCTCTGTTGTGGGCGTTGGTCTCATTTACTGCCGCGCTGTTTTCCACGCCACTGTCCGCCCTTTCCGATAAACTTGGGCGCGTCCGCATCATCGTCGGCGGCTGGGTAGTTTATAGCGTGTTTTACCTGTTGCTGGGACTCAATGGCCACCCCTTTCTGGTGTGGCCGTTGTTCGCCTTCTATGGCTTGTTCATGGCTGCAACCGAAGGCGCCGAGAAGGCGCTGGTTGCTGATATGGTGCCGAAGGAAGTGCTGGGCACGGCCTATGGCTGGTTTAACCTGACGGCCGGCATCATGCTGCTGCCGGCTTCGATCATCTTTGGCTGGCTATGGCAAGGGGCGAATCCGCTGACCGCTTTCGGGTTTGCCGCTGCCTGTGCCCTTCTGGCTGCTTTGTTGTTGCGGGTTTGGGTGTTGCCGCCGTCCCACCGAATGAGCTAAATGCCTTAACGCATTTGCCAGTGCATGTTGTAACTGGTTTCCCTGTCGAAATTTTTCCAGATGACATCAGGATTGACTAATGGTTCAGTGGGAATCATAAACGTCGCCAGATCCACTGCTCCCAATAATGTACGTCCCAGCATGTGCACAATACCGGTCATAAAGCCGGCTGTCGCCGCATAAGCAGGATCGTGTGTACGGTTGGTTACCATGATGGTCTTGGGGATTTCCGCAACGCCAGTCACCACGTTAGCAATGCCTGTCCCCAGCTTTTCGCCTACTTTTGCGGGGTAACCTGCGGCCATTGCGGCATAAGGTGTGGCAAAGAATAGCGCAGACAGTATTAACAGTGTTTTAAAGATCTTCTTCATCGGTAACTCCATTAAAATAAATGAGATTAAACCAGCATCCGGTCATTGAGGATACTAACATACTGCAAATGATGTGTACAAACTCAAACAGGTTCCTAACTATTTGATTTGTCCTGCTAATAATCGCCTCTGAGCCCTTACCCATCAGCACCGGTTTGGCTGTTAAATTTCCCATAGCGCAGCAAGATGGCGGGCAATAATAATAGATTCAGCAGCGTTGAAGAAGCCAGGCCGCCGATGATAATCGCCGCCATCGGCCCCATGATTTCACGCCCCGGATTATCGCTGTTGAAGGCAATAGGGAACATGGCCAGCGCGGTAACCAACGCCGTCATCAGGATGGATGGTAACCGTTCCTGCGCGCCCAGTACGGCGGTTTCCAGATTCCAGCTCTTGCCTTCGACTTCGACCAGATGTCGGTAATGCGACAGCAGCATGATGCTGTTGCGCACTGTGATGCCGAACAGCGTCACAAAGCCAACGACCGAACCGACCGACAAGGTTGCGCCGGTCAACACCACGGCGGCAACACCGCCGATCAGCGCAAAAGGCAGGTTGGCAAGGGTCAGCAACACATGGCGTATGCTGCCGATGGCGATATAGATGAAAATCAGCACCCCGGCTCCGGCCAGCAGCGAATGCAGGATTAGCTCCTTGCGTGCCTGTGCCTGTTCAATCGCCGCGCCAGTGAATTCCGGATAAATATCCGCGGTGAACGGAATCTCCTTTAACACCCGCTCTCTAAGCTCTTCGATGAAATCATCCAAATCACGGTCGATCACGTTGCCGGTGACGGTTTGCCGCCGCTGCGAGCCTTGATGAAGAATATTGTAGCGGCTGGCCGCATGCCTGATTTCCGCGACCTGCTCCAGCGTGATCATTGTGCCGTCCTGTGTCCTGATCGGCAGCTTGGCTATCGATTCGGGCTGCTGTCTTAGCTCCGGCGTCAAGGTCACCGTGACGTTGTAGATTTTGTTGCCCTGAATGTTTTTGCCGACCACCCGGGTTTCGTAAGCGGCCTGCAAAGTATCGACAATCTGCGCCGGCAGCACGCCCCAGAAGCCCATCTGATCGAGATTTAAGTTGATTTGCAGCAACGGTGTGCCGGGCGGCGAGCGCAGCTGCACATCCGTTGCGCCGGAAATGTCCCGCATAATATCGGCGACTGTCTGCGCCTTGCCGTCAATGACATTCAGGTCATTGCCGTAAATGTTGACCACCACCGGCGAGGTATAGCCGGAAATGGTCTCGTCGACCCGTTCCGTCAAAAAGGTGTTGGCTTCAAATAAAATGCCCGGGAAACCCGTCAGAATCTCCCTTAACTTGTCCAGTATCTCCTGCTGCTCCGAGCCCGACATCGGCTCAAGCCGGACCTCATACTCGCTGTAATGGCTGCCGTAAGTATCTGCTCCCCGCTCCGCCCGCCCCGCCCATTGCGACACCGATTGTATGCCGGGAATCGCCATAAACTGCTCGGTCAGTTTGCTGCCGATTCTTATCGACTCCTGCAACGACGTGCCGGGGATACTGGTGGTGTGGACGATATAATGGCCTTCCCGCAGTTCGGGTAGGAATTTGCTGTCCAGACTGAAAAGGGCCAGCAGCCCTAACACGCAAACGATAACGCTGCCGATAACCACCCGCTTGAAATGACTGGAAACCTTGCCCAACAAATCCTTGTAGAGCGGCTTGATGCGCTTGATCAGCGGCGGATCATCATTGGCGATAACTGCATTGCCCAGCAAGGCGTAGCACAGCGCCGGCGTTAAGGTTAGCGCTACCAACAGCGACATTAAAATCGCCAAAATATAAGAATAACCCAGCGGTGCAAACAGGCGTCCGGCAACGCCGTTCAAGGTTAACAAAGGCACAAAAACCAGCGCGACAATAAAGCTGGCATAGACCACTGAGCTACGCACCTCCAGCGACGCGCTATAAACCACATCGATAATCGGCAGCGGCCGGGTTAACAGACGGTTTTCGCGCAGGCGCCGGAAAATGTTTTCGGTGTCGATAATGGCATCGTCAACCACCTCCCCCAACGCGATAGCCAGACCGCCCAGCACCATGATGTTGAGGTTAACCCCGCTTTCCAGCAAGACAATGACCGCGCCGATCAAGGACACCGGAATCGCCAGCGCGGAAATAAACGCAGTGCGGAAATTAAACAAAAACAGATACAGGATAATCAGCACGAACAGGCCGCCGACCAGCAAATGCCCTGACAAATTGGCCAGCGACCGCTCGATATAATCGGCAGGGCGAAACAGGTGCGAGTAAAAGTTAATCGCCTGTTTGTTAAAAATAGGCTCGAACTCTTTCAGCGTCTGCTCAACTTGTTTTGACACCGACAAGGTATTGGCGCCGTACTGCCCGATCACCATCATCACGATGCCGGGTTTGCCCAGAATTTGCGCGGCGCCGATGGGCGGTTCCGGCGCATATTGAATCGTGGCGACTTCACCCAGCGTAATGTTGCGCCCCTGCTCCCGCTTGACCAGGATTTTGCCGAATTGCTCCGGCGTGGCCGGTTGCCCCATTACCTGCAAGGTGAAGCGCTGGTTGTTGTTCTCGATAAAACCGCCGCCCTGAATGTTTCCGGCCTTTGAGGCGGCCTGAATAATCTCTTCCAGCGTCAGGTTAAAGCGATGCAAATGCAGCGGATCGACCTGAATCTGCAGCTGCTGAATATCGCCGCCGAACACATTAACATCAGCAACCCCGGGAACAGCCCGCAAACGCGGCACTATCGTCCAGTCAACCAGGCTGCGCAGAGCCATCAAATCGGTCTGATCGTCCTTGTTTAAACCGATGGTCAATACGGTCGCCGAAGATGAAGATAGCGGTATCGCAACCGGCGTAATGCCCAGCGGCAGCACTCCCGCCAGCGTGGTCAACCGCTCGCTGACCAGCTGGCGATTGCGATACACATCGCTGTCTTCTGCAAAGATCGCGGTAATAATGGACAAGCCCTGAATGGATTCAGACCGCACCGACTTCATGCCGATCAAGCCGCTGATGGCCGTTTCTATTTGCTGGGTCACCAGCACCTCAACCTGCTCGGAAGAAAGACCGGGCGATTCGGTTTGAATGATGACCTGTTTGGGTGAGAATTCAGGAAAAATATCCAGACCCGCCGTGGCGAAGCGGTAACTGCCATACAACAGGATCAATACCGCAAGCGCGATAACGATGCCATAAAAACGGATGGAAAAGCGGACGAGTGTGGCTAGCATGGGTTAGTGAGTTTGATTTCGGATGTTAAATGTTTCGTTAAGAACTAATTAATCAATGCCTGGAACGCCTTCAAGCTTAACCACAGCTCTAGGAGTCAATAGATATAGTGTATTGCGCCCTAAGGATTGCGAGTTGCGAGTATAAGTAGTGGGTTAATCATCATCGTCCTCGTTGGGAATTTGTCCGCGGAACTCTTCTGACAACAGCATTTGTCCGCCGGTGACGACCAGTTGTTCGCCGGGGCTGAGTCCGCTATTGATGAAATATCCGCCGGTGGTTGCTGAGAAATTGTCTATATTGCGGCGGCTGAATTTGTCTGCATCGGTTTTGATGTACACATAAGCCTGATTCATGTGCCAGATTAAAGCGGACTTGGGGATGATAACGCCAGGCTGGATTTTGCCTTGTTCCGGTATCCATGCCGCGACCCGCATTCCTGTCCTGATATGGTTATCGCCAGGGATGGTGTGTATGTCGCAAGACTGACGGGAGCAGTCGCGGCCGCCGGTCTGGAAAAAATAGCTTTCGCCCTGCACGGTATTCTCTGTTTGCGGGGCGACTGAAATTAGGTTGGCTTTGTCGGCTGCGCTGCGGTTGCCCGATGCTTCGACATAAATAGTCTGAATATCATTTGTCAGCTGCTTGTTGGCTGGCAGGGTAATTTGCAGCAAGGTTTGCTGGCCGGACAGGAAAGCGGCCAGCTTGTCGGAGTCTATAGACAATGCCCATTCGGTAAGGGTTTTACCCCATTTGAGAAGGGCTTCATTCACAATGGCTTTGCTTTGTATCTGTGCGGCATCGACCTGGGCCTTGTTGGTTTTCCATTGCGACTGCTGATCTTGCAGGCTGCGTTTTGAGCCGGCGCCATCACGATACAAGTCCTGCTGACGCTTGGTTGCCTGCTCAGCCTGATTAAACTTTGCCTTGGCGCTGCTGTGTTCGGTTAACGATACCAGGTAACGGTTCCGTAATTCGATTAACGGCTGTATGTTCACGGCTTTTCCGTAAGCGGTAAATTCGAGGTGCGTTGTGACAGCTTCAAGTGTCACCGTCTGCAAGCCTGATAATTTCTGGGCTTTATCGCCAAGTACAATAGACTGTCCCGCTACGCCTTGTGCTTTCAATTGCGGCTTGTCGTCATCATCGGCGATGGCTGGAGCAATACTGATTATAAAAAAGCAGGCTATTAAAAAAGCATTCATATGGGTGTAAAAAGAGTGCGTAAATAATCTATTTATTAAGAGTGACATGAATTATAAGGTCTACTTATCAGTTAAATGCATTTTTTTGTTGTTTTTAAAAAATAGCGCGTTATCCTTAAAAACAGAGTAACAAACTATTTTGAGGGATTAACATGAGTGATTTACCGGGTAACTTGAAATATGCAAAAACCCATGAATGGGCAAAGCTGGAAGGCGATAATGTGGTTCGCGTTGGCATAACCGATTTTGCGCAGGAAGAGCTGGGCGATTTGGTTTATATTGAGCTGCCTGAACTGGGCCGCAAGGTAAAAGCACAAGAGCAATGTGCAGTGGTTGAGTCGGTTAAAACTGCGTCGGATTTATTCAGCCCGGTCAGCGGCGAAGTGGTTGCTGTCAATGAAGTCTTGGAAAATAAGCCTGAGCAGGTCAATGACGATGCTTACGGCACATGGATTTTCTGTATAAAGGCGGATGATTTATCCGGTCTGGATGCGTTAATGGATGCTGATGCGTATCAGCAAATGATTGAGCAATAATCCGGTTTACCCTGCCGGTAACAAAACTGACACACATCTGTGTAATATTTAGTTTTTCAATAACAAATAATCCTAATAAATAATGGCAAATCAAAATGCAAAAGGCTTTAAACGCCTGATTAACGCGTGTTTTTTCTCTGTTGCAGGCTTTAAGGCAACCTGGACACATGAAGAAGCCTTCAGACAGGAAGTTATCCTGTTTGTTGTGTCAACGCCGCTGGCAATCTGGCTGGGGGAAACAACTATCGAAAAACTGCTGTTGATTGGCAGCATGGTTTTAGTCATGCTGGTCGAATTGTTGAATTCAGCGGTAGAAGCCGTCGTCGACAGAGTGGGGTTTGAGCATCACGAATTATCCGGCAGAGCCAAAGATATTGGCTCCGCTGCTGTTATGATGTCACTTGTCTGGGCAGCAGTAACCTGGGCATTAATTTTACTTTAGCCGCGACTGCTTGCGGCATACACACCATTTCTAGCAATAAAAGAGGAACATAATGAGCGCATTAATATGTGGATCTATGGCTTACGACACCATCATGGTTTTTCATGATAAATTTAAAAACCATATTCTGCCGGAAAAAATCCATATCCTGAATGTATCATTCCTGGTGCCCGTGATGCGGCGTGAATACGGCGGCTGTGCGGGTAATATTGCTTACAATCTGAAACTGCTGGGCGAAGAGCCATTAATCATGGCCACAGTCGGGCATGATTTTGAACCGTATTCCCAATGGCTGGCGCAAAACCAGTTGTCCAGCGAGTTCATTCAGATTCTGGACAACAGTTACACCGGTCAAGCCTATATCACCACCGATGAAGAATCCAATCAGATTACCGCATTTCATCCCGGCGCAATGAATTTCTCGCATTTGAATTCAGTCCCTACTGACTGCGATATCAGCATAGGCATCATATCACCCGATGGTAAAGAAGGTATGCAATTGCATGCCGAGCAGTTTGCAGAACTGGATATCCCTTTTATTTTTGATCCGGGCCAAGGTATGCCCATGTTTAATGGCGAAGAACTGCTCAAGTTCCTGGATCAGGCAACCTGGGTGACATTGAATGATTATGAATCCGAGCTGATGCAGGAACGTACCGGCTTGTCACTGGAACAAATGGCTGAACGGGTTGACGCGTTAATCATCACCTTGGGGGCTCAGGGTTCTCAAATATATACACACGGCGAGTGCATCACCATTCCTGCTGCAAAACCCAAAGCGATACTTGACCCGACAGGCTGCGGAGATGCGCATCGTGCCGGACTTTTATATGGCTTGATGAATGAAATGGGCTGGGAAATTACCGGAAGAATTGCATCGTTAATGGGCGCAATTAAAATCGAACATAACGGCACACAGAACCATTCATTTGATATGGATGGTTTCAAGCAACGTTACCGCGAAAATTTTGGGTCTTCATTTTAATCAACGCTATTCATGCTAAAAAACACCCAAAATCTCTTGGACATCATGTCTCGTCTGCGCCACCCGGAAGATGGATGCGCGTGGGATGTTAAGCAGGACTTCACCAGCTTAATTCCTTACTTGATTGAAGAAGCCTACGAAGTTGTCGATGCGATTGAGCGCAATGACCCGGATGATTTGCGTTCAGAATTAGGCGATCTGCTGTTGCAGGTGGTATTCCATTCGCAGATCGCCGAAGAACGGGGATTGTTCAATTTCGAGCAGGTTTCGAAGGGCATTTGCGACAAACTGGTGCGCCGCCATCCGCATGTTTTTTCCGATGCTGTTTTCAACACTGATGAAGAACGTCATCAGGCCTGGGAGCAGGAAAAAGCCATGGAGCGGCTGAAGAAAAATAAAACCGCTGAACAAGAGAGTGTTTTGTCGGGTGTAGCCCGCAATCTTCCGGCATTGATCGAGTGTGAAAAAATACAGGATCGCGCTGCGCATCACGGCTTTGACTGGCCTGATGTGCTGCCGGTTTTTGATAAGGTGATGGAGGAACTGGATGAGGTTAAAGAAGCCTGGGAATCCGGTGATCAGGCGCATATTCAGGAAGAAATCGGCGACTTATTGCTGGTCGTCGTTAATTTAGCCCGTCATTTAAACGTCAATGCTGAAGTCGCGCTCAGGGAAAGCACTAAAAAATTCTCCAGACGATTTCAACACATAGAGCAACAAGTTAAAGCGTCTGACCGGAATTTAAAAGACTATGAATTGGCTGAATTGGATGCTTTCTGGAATGAAGCGAAAGTGGCTTTAAAAAAGAAGCCATAAATCCTGTCTCGCCTATCTGAAAAAGCTAACCATCCTGCAATCGAACCGCCATCACATCGCATTTTGCATAATGTAAAACGCCATTGGCGGTTGAACCCAATAACAATGCCAGTCCATGCCGCCCATGTGAGCCGACTACGATTAAATCGACCTGTTCCTGCTCGGCAATCCGGACAATCTCCTGTTTTGGCGCACCCCAGACCAGCCAACGGTTAGCCTGAGCCACACCCAATTGATCGCCAATCTGCATTAACCTGGCTTTCTCCGCTTCGAGCAAATCGTAGCCTGAGTCTTTATCCATCGGAATCACTGTGCCATATGTTGTATCGGGCATGGGAATATTATCCAGCACATGAATCATGCTCAATTTGGCCTGGTATTTTGATGCCAGGGCCTTTGCTTTTCTGGCAACTGTGTCGCCATGCTCGGAATAATCCACAGCCAGTAAAATGTGTTGGTAAGAGTCCATTGTTTTCGCCCGATTTTTGATAAGTGCGTGGTGTTACTGCCAGCGCCGAAGAGATACCAACAAGAATGTGGTAAAGAAAGGGAAGAGATATTTAGCGTCCTTCCCCATTAAGAAGGAAGGACGCCATCGACTGCATGGATGCAGGAGGTAGAGCAATGCAGGAGCAATTGCCGAGTCCTTAAACTTTGTGATAAATATCAGCGCCTTCTTCAAGGAACTGTTTGGATTTCTCATCCATGCCTTTTAATAAAGCCTCTTCTTCTTTGAGACCTTTTTCCGCCGCATAGTCGCGTACATCCTGACTGATCTTCATCGAGCAGAAATGCGGCCCGCACATTGAGCAAAAATGCGCAACTTTAGCGGAGTCTTTGGGCAGGGTCTCATCATGAAATTCACGCGCTTTTTCAGGATCAAGACCGATGTTGAACTGGTCTTCCCAACGGAATTCAAAACGTGCCTTGGACATGGCATTGTCGCGCGCCTGCGCGCCGGGATGGCCTTTAGCCAAATCGGCAGCATGGGCGGCGATTTTGTAAGTCACGATGCCTTCGCGCACATCTTGCTTATTCGGCAAGCCCAAATGCTCTTTTTGGGTAACATAGCAGAGCATCGCGCAACCGTACCAGCCGATATTAGCCGCCCCAATCGCCGAGGTAATATGGTCGTAGCCGGGCGCAATATCGGTCGTCAGCGGGCCCAAGGTATAGAAAGGCGCTTCGCCGCACTCTTCAAGCTGCTTGTCCATATTGACCTTAATCATGTGCAACGGCACGTGACCCGGTCCTTCTATCATGGTTTGCACGTCGTGTTTCCAGGCGATTTTGGTCAGTTCGCCCAAGGTTTCCAGTTCGCCGAATTGCGCGGCATCATTGGCATCGTAGATTGAGCCGGGGCGCAAGCCATCGCCTAATGAAAAGGACACATCATAGGCTTTCATGATTTCGCAGATTTCTTCAAAGTGCGTATACAAAAAGCTTTCTGTGTGATGCGCCAGACACCATTTCGCCATGATAGAACCGCCACGGGAAACAATGCCGGTCATGCGTTTTGCGGTTAACGGCACATGGTGCAAGCGCACCCCGGCATGAATTGTAAAGTAATCCACGCCCTGCTCAGCTTGCTCGATCAAGGTATCGCGGAAGATTTCCCAGGTCAGGTCTTCGGCTTTGCCGTTGACTTTTTCCAACGCCTGATAGATAGGCACGGTACCGATGGGCACAGGCGAGTTGCGTAAAATCCATTCGCGGGTTTCGTGGATGTTCTTACCTGTCGATAAATCCATGATGGTATCGCCGCCCCAACGGATACCCCAAAGCATTTTTTCAACTTCTTCCTCAATAGACGAAGTCACCGCCGAATTGCCCAAATTACCGTTGATTTTAACCAGGAAATTGCGGCCAATAATCATCGGCTCCAATTCAGGATGATTGATGTTGCAAGGAATAATGGCCCGACCTCTGGCTACTTCGTCACGGACAAACTCAGGAGTAATGACATCAGGTATTGATGCGCCGAAAGAATCACCGGCATGCTGGTCTTTCCACAAATGGCGCATTTCTTCCATTTTCTGGTTTTCACGAATGGCGATAAACTCCATCTCCGGCGTGATAATGCCCTGTCTTGCATAATGCATTTGCGACACATTTTTTCCTGCTTTTGCCCGACGCGGTTTGCGGATATGCTCAAAACGCAGCTCAGCGGTAGCAGGATCTTCAAGACGCTGACGGCCGAATTCCGAGCTGGGGCCTGTTAGTTCTTCAGTGTCGTTTCTTTCTGCTATCCAGGCAGAACGAATAGCGCCCAGACCTTTTTTTAAATCAACTTCGACGTTAGGATCGGTATAAACGCCCGAGGTATCGTAAACATAAAGCGGCGGATTTTTTTCTGCGCCAAAATGTACAGGGGTATCAGACAAGGTAATCTTGCGCATGGGAACTTGTATGCCAGGACGGCTGCCTTGAACATATATTTTTTCCGATGCGGGATAGGAATCGATTTTTACGCTACTGGTATCGGTAGGCGTAACTTCTTTAATGACAGCGCTCATGCTTATCTCCAAAACTTCAGAACAAGGCGCAGGGAAAAGTTGGGGGCTTTCCTACGCCGGTATTAACCGGGGTCAGGTTCAAAGGGTATTTCTCAGCCTCGAGATAAATCTTCGAAGCACCCCTAGCCTTTACGGATGTGCAGCTACGTTAAAGGAAAATGTCGAAGATTGCAAGATTAGCCAGTCCCGACATGACGGCAAACACCTTGTAAAACAAATGGTTTTGATCAAGCCGATTGATTTCAAACCATTATTTACGCCACCATAAGCATCATTATCCTAGAATACTTTGGTTATTTGACTGTTAATTTATGCTTATCTCAAAAAAGCATTTTATTAGTTCTAGAACAATGATTTTTTCTATCAGCAATGTTAGAATCTCTCTAATTTCTGATCAAACTGATTTAACGGATGTCGACAGACTCTCAACAAAACACCAGTCACACTCCATCACTGGAATTCAAAAGCAGTACTTTTTCTGTACCTGTTTTAATCCTAACAAGTAATGATGTGACCGATATCAAGCAACGACTGCAAGATAAGATTAGTCTGGCGCCTGAGTTTTTCAGGAATTCGCCTTTGGTGTTTGACCTTGAAGAACTCAATAAACATGATCTCGACATCGATATTGATAAGCTCACAAAAATCATCCGTAGCCTGAAATTATTGCCAATTGGGATACGCGGCGGCAACACTGAACAGAATAAACGGGCATTAGCGCTTGGTATTCCAGTGCATTCTGGACATACCGCTGCCGCCCCTGTTAGGCCTAAAAAAGAAGAACCTGTTGCTGTAACTGCACCAAAACCTGAACCGCAAACAGAAATCGTATCAAGCACGCTGATCACGCAACCGATCCGCTCAGGTCAACGTATTTATGCCAAGGGTGATTTGGTTATTCTGGCTCAGGTCAGTGCCGGTGCCGAGATTCTGGCCGAGGGCAATATTCATGTCTACGGCTCACTAAGAGGCCGGGCTCTAGCTGGCGTACAGGGTAATACAGACGCACGCATTTTCTGCTCGGATTTACAGGCGGAACTTATCTCAATCGCCGGAACCTATAAACTCAGCGAAGATTTGAACGAAGCTGATCATACCAACCCCGTT
>JAQTLI010000008.1 GCA_028714995.1 Methylobacter sp.
ATGCCGTCAACAAAGCAATCGATTCATCCATTAACCTCGCCGTACAACTGATAACCTTTGGTTTTTCACAAGCATCGCAATCCACACATACCGAAACAGACTGGCTACCCAAACTTAATTCACTCAAGGAAACCAGGCATTTAAGTATTCAGCTCAAAGAACCTTCAGGGAAAATCATCAATTTTACCCACTCCAGACAGCAAACGGAACACAATGAAACCCCACCCCAATGGTTTATAAATCTGGTAGAAGGCACGCACCCTAAAGCCGAACACCCGATCACAGCTTTTGATGGCAAGCAGCTGACCCTGATTGTTCAGGCCAACCCCCTGGATGAAATCACTGAAGTCTGGCAAGAAAGCATTGCTTTTTTCAGCTCATTTTTTCTATTGACGCTGTTTACCTTTTTGTCCGTCAATCTGGTTTTTCACAAGGCCCTTAAATCCATAGCCATCATTGTCGATGCGCTAAAAGTGATTGAAACCGGGCAATACAAAAAAAAACTTCCCGAATTCACCACCAAAGAATATGACAGCATTGCCAAAGCCATCAATCACATGACTGATGAGCTGAATGCTACTCAGCAAGAAAACCGTGCATTAACACAACATACCTTGGAAATACAGGAAGACGAGCGGCAGCGACTCTCGCAGGAATTGCATGATGAACTGGGGCAATCACTGACAGCCATTAAAGTTATGGCCGTCACCACAGCCCACGCAAAGGCCGACATCAAACAAACCACAGACTCCATTATCAATATCTGTGACCACTTAATGATCGTGGTGCGTTCCATGATGCATCAACTGCACCCCTTGGTATTAACCGAGCTGGGGCTGAAAGCAACCATGGAAGATCTGTTAAATCACTGGTCGATTAGAAACCCAGAGTTAAAACTCACCATAAACTGCCCTGATGAGGTCGATCATCTGGAGCAAAAAATCGCCATTCAAGTGTTTAGAGTCGTGCAGGAATGTTTAACCAATATTGTCCGTCATGCACAGGCAAAGCAGGCTACTGTCAGCCTGGAAATTGAACATCCGGCCAATGCCGAAAAAGTGCTGCAGCTACAGGTCACCGACGATGGACAAGGCTGTGCCGCTGAAATGATTAAATCAGGATTTGGATTATTAGGCATGAGAGAAAGAATTAACAGTCTGGGCGGCGAGTTCACCATTCAAACCCAGCCGTACCACGGCATGAGCATTATTGCGAGTATTCCACTGAAATGAAAAACCGGATAAAAGTCATATTAGTGGATGATCACGCCGTCGTGCGTGCAGGTTTCCGTCTGCTGTTAGCAACTGCACCCGATATTGAGGTGATCGCCGAAGCCGAACGCGGCGAACAGGCCTGCCAGCTGTATCTGGAACAAAAACCGGATGTGATGGTGCTGGATTTATCCATGCCCGGCATCGGCGGACTGGAAAGCATACGCCGCATCTGCAACCGCGACAGTAACGCCAGAATACTGGTGTTTAGCGTACATGATGAAATGGTTTATGTGGACAGGGCCATGAACGCAGGAGCAAAAGGCTACATCACCAAAAACAGCGCCCCCGGAATTCTGGTGGAAGCAATACAAAAAATAGCTGAAGGTGAGATTTATATTGAACAGGGCTTGATGAAAAACATGTCCGTACAAAATAGCGAGGCCGAATATAAAACCATTATTGATACGCTGTCCGCCAGAGAATTCGACGTATTCCTGCTGCTGGCAAAAGGCCTGACCGCCCACAAAATCGCGGACGAGCTTTGTCTGGGCTATAAAACCGTAGCCAATTATGGCACGCAAATAAGAAGCAAGCTCAAGGTATCAACCGTCGCTGAATTGGCCCATATTGCGATGATTCTGGGTGTGATGAAAAAATAAGCCCGCTAAAAAACATCATTGGAAACAAAACACTCTCGCAGAAGCTATCCGCGCATCATGTCACGTTTTCTCCTCGCTCGCCGGTACTGATATGCCCGCCTTCATCAACATCGATGACGTAGACCTTGCCCGCGCCATGCTGATGGGTATTAGCAACAGTCATTATGGCATTAAAAATACTGCCCACCAGTTCATCCGGGGCAAAAATCTCGATGCGCTTTTTCGGCATAAACGGCGTGTAATCCTGACTTTCGACAACTTTTTCACGACCAAAGCCTTCACAATCGGATACGCTCATGCCTGGAAAATGGGGTATTTCGAGCAGCGTCTGGGTCAGTTTAGATAGCATAAAGGGCTGAATATAAGCTCGAATTTCCTTCATGAGAATACCTTAAGTTTCATGTTGTTCTTCAAAATGGCGGTAAAGTGCGGGCAACATGGTCAAGGTTAATAGTGTTGCCGTAATAAGTCCACCGATAATAACCACTGCGAAAGGTTTTGCGGTTTCCGAACCGACACTGGTAGACAGCGCCGCCGGTATCAGCCCCAGTATTGCCATCAGCGCTGTCATTACCACCGGACGCAATCGACTGACAGAGCCTTGCAAAATAGCGTCTTGTAGCGGAATGCCTTCACGCCTCAGATGATTGATCTGGGTTAACAGGATTACACCATTTTGTACCGCAATTCCGAACAAGGCGATGAAGCCGACCGCTGCCGACACGCTCAAGTGGATGCCGGTCAGCAGCAAGGCCACCAATCCACCAATCATGGCGAAAGGCACGTTCATCACAATCAGTGATGCACTCTTGAGTGACTGAAAGGCCCAGAACAACAGGACAAAAATAAGAACCAAACTGATCGGAACGATAAATGAAAGCCGCTTCATCGCGCGCTGCTGATTCTCGAACTGACCGCTCCAGACGATCCGGTATCCCGGCTCCAATACAACCTGCTCTGCGACTTTTTGCTGCGCCTCGGCCACAAAACTGCCTTGATCACGCCCGATCAGGTTACACTTGATCGCGATGCGACGCATGTTGTCCTCGCGACTGATACGTGAAGCACCCTGGTTGATCTTGATCTCAGCCAATTCAGCCAAGGGAATGCGGCTGCCATCAGGGGATAACACGGTAATATCTTCTATCGCCCCGACCGAATCGCGGGCAGACCCGGTTAGCCGCACCGTGATATCGAAACGACGCTCACCTTCAAGCATCTGTGTGGCAGTCTTACCTCCCACCGCCATTGCAATGACATTTTCCACATCATTGACATCAATGCCGTAACGGGCGATCTTGGCCCGATCAATGGCAATAACCATCTGAGCCAGCCCCGATTGCTGCTCGGCAGCCACATCGGTAGCACCTTCAATGGAACGAAGAATGCGGGTGATCTGATTAGCTTTTTCCTGAAGAACTTTAAGATCCTCTCCGAAAATCTTGATTGCAATCTCGCCCTTAACACCGGAAATAGCCTCCTCCACGTTGTCCTGAATAACCTGGGAGAAATTGAACTGCAATCCGGGAAACACTGCCAAACGTTTTTGCATGTCTTCGATGAGTTTGTCCTTATCTTTATTATACTTATGATCCCAAGTATCCTTATCTTTGAGGTCGATAAGAATTTCCAAATTATTGAAACCTTTGGGATCAGTGCCATCCTCCGGGCGACCCAATTGAGTGAGTATCGACTTGGCCTCGCTGAACTCGCGTAAGTGTCCGCGTATATCCTGTTCCAGTACCTTGGCTTTAGCCAATGAGACGGGCGTCGGCAGCGTGATAGTCAGCCATATATTCCCCTCATCCAGCTTGGGCATAAACTCGGTACCTATCAACGGCGTAGAAGCTAGCGATAAGGCCAACGTCAATCCCGCGCCCATGAATAATTTACGAGGATGGCGCAATACGGCTTCCAATATAGCTCGATAGCGCCGCTCCATACCATCCACCAGCGGATTATGCACTTCAACAAGTCGGGGGCCCATCAGGTAACTCAGCAGCACAGGCACCAGCGTCAAGCTGATTATCAGTGAGCCCAACAAAGCAAAACTGAGTGTATACGCCATCGGTGAAAATATTTTTGCCTCGACCCGCTGAAAAGTGAAGATGGGCAAAAAGGCAATAATAATGATGGCTTTGGAGAATAGGATAGGCCGGGCCAGGTCCACCGCTGTCATAAGCATGGATTGGCGCATATGCACCACACTGGCATTCTGGCTCATCTCTAAAGTCACCTTGACCATAATCGCTTCTACGAGCACCACGGCGCTATCTACGATAATACCGAAGTCAATCGCACCCAGAGAAATCAGGTTGGCGGAAACATTCTTTGCATCGATCAGGATGAAAGCGAACATCAAGGAGAGCGGAATGACGGTAATAACCACGGCCGAAGCCAGCGCCCGACGCAGAAAAATAACCAGGATTGCCAAAATCAGCGCCGCACCTTCCAGCATATTGTGCTCAACTGTATGCACAGTGTGCTGCACCAGTTCCGTGCGGTCATAGATAGGGATTATCTTGACGCCGGGTGGCAGAATGTGGCCATTAAGACCCTCAATTTTTTCTTTCACCCCCTGCAACACAGTCATGGCATCCCAACGCTTAATAAGTAAAACCACCCCTTCAACGACATCATCGCGCTCATTGAAACCGACGATACCATTGCGCGGCTGCGGCCCTACCATCACACTAGCGATTTGTTTAACGAACACCGGCACACCATTCCGGCTGGCGACTACGATGTCGCCGATTTCATCAGCGGACTTCAGCAGTCCAGCACCACGCACTACCAGCGCCTCGTAGCCGTGCTCTATATAACCGCCGCCGGTATTGGCATTATTGGCGGCAACCGCTTGGTAAACATCGGGGAGCGTTAATTGATAATCTCTTAGCTTGTCAGGATCAACCTCTATCTGGTATTGCTTAACGCCACCGCCAAAAGCCACTACATCGGCCACGCCCTGCACAGAACGCAAAGTACGCTCGATCACCCAGTCCTGTAAAGCACGCTGTTCAACCAAAGGATAGTTAGGTGCTTCAATACGGTATCGATAAATTTCGCCTACACCGGTTGTCAATGGACCCATCACAGGATGAGCCTCGTCTGGCAAGTTGGCGCTGACAGCTCGTAACCGTTCTACAACCTGTTGCCGCGAAAAATAATCCTCAGCATCATCATCGAAAGTTAGCGTTACGACAGACAAGCCAAAAATGGACACCGAACGCATATTAATCAAATGCGGCAGACCATTCATTTCTTTCTCAATCGGCAAACTAATCAGCTTTTCCACTTCCTCTGGGGCTTGACCGGGGTATTGAGTGACCACTTGCACGAAAACATTCTGTACATCAGGAAAAGCCTGCACTGGCAGACGTTCGAATGAAATAGCGCCAATAACGGCCAGCAGTACCGACGCACCGATAACCAACAGGCGCTGCTGTAGACAAAACGCAATGATTTTATGAATCATGGCTGGCTTTCCCCACCTTTCTGCTCATCCTGTTCGGCATCTTCCTCGGTGCGCAGCAGCAGGGCCCCATCAACCACCAAGCGCTCTCCCTGCTTCAAGCCTTCCATAATCACGGCTCTATCCTTAAGGCGTAGCCCCGCTTTAACTGGACGTTTTTGATAATTGCCATCACCGATAGCCACAAATAACCAGTCGGACTCATTCTCGGTAAATAGTGCCGTTAGCGGCACAACAACCGCCTTATCGTTCGGGTCGCTTTGCACCTCGATGGCGGCGTACATGGAGGGTAGCAGACGGGTATCGGCATTGGGCAAAATACAACGCACTTTCACCGTGCGCGTCGTTTCATCCACCACCTGGCTTATATAACTGACGGTCGCCGTAAAAATCTCGCCGGGATAGGCCGGCACACGTACTAACACCTGCGCACCAACATGAATCAAACCGATGTCTTTCTCGAAAACATCCATCTGCACCCATAAACTACTCAAATCAGAGATGACAAACAGTGGCGCAGCCAGATCAGATCTGACTTCCATACCGGGATTGATGTTGCGCTCGGTGATTACTCCTGCGATGGGTGCATGCAGAATAAAACGATTATCCGTTCGTCCGACGTGCACACCAAGGTTTAACAGTTTGAGCCGTGCCCGTTCCGCCTCGCTACGCGCACGCGTCACATTGTCTTGCGCCTGCTCCTGATCCTTGCGAGGAGCGATGCCGTTTGCATAAAGCTCCTGCATCCGCTGGAAAGCCCGGTCGGCCAAATTCAAATCGGCCTGTGCGCCGGCATAATCCGATTGCGCCTGCCCCAGTTCCGGGCTATCCAGTTCCGCAAGGGCGTCACCCCTCTTAACATGAGCACCCAGTGCAGCAATAGCCCCGGTCACTCGTCCTGCAATAGGTGAGGAAACACGGGCAGTGCGGGTTTCGTCATAAGTGATCTTACCCGTTACCGGATCCATAAGCGGGCGCTGGACTAATTCGACAATGGCTTCCTTGATATAGGCGCGCTTGGGCGAATCCGTACTGAGTACCACTTCATTCTTAGGTAGCGCCGTGGTTTGATGTTGTGGTTCATTATTTTGCGACTGACAAGCCAACAGAGACAAACCTAGTAATCCAGCAATCAGCCGGATGGGATCGAAAAACTTCATATTCATAATTTGACTTCTTCTCCGTAAGCCATCAATAAGTCCGCCCAAGCGTTGCTGCGGTTCGCCAAAGCGGTGTAATAATCCAGCATCATTGCCTTGTAATTTCGCTCTGCGTCAATCAAGTCCAGCAGTCCTACTGCGCCTTTCTGATAAGCGATCTCCTGCGCTTTGCGCAACATTTCAATTCGATTTACCACTGCTGTCTCAAAGCGCTGTGCGATAGCATCGGCGCTTTGCCATGCCGACAAGGCTTTCATAACCTCAGCCCGCACACCCTGCTCAGTCTGTTTTAGGGCCAGCTCGGCAGAGCTTAAACCGACACGCGCTTTTGAGATTTCACCTTCCTGTCGATAGAACAACGGCAGCGGCACACTGATGCCGACACCGCCGCTATCCGTAAAGAAGTTACCGGGATCACGTTGATAAAAAGCACTGACGGTCACATCGGGAATGGCCAGTCGATTCGCCAAGGTAAGCATTTTCCCAGCCTGTTCAATACGCACTCTTGCCGCTTGCAGATCCGGTCGCCGCTCTAGGGCCTGTCCGGCTAACTGATCCTGTCCTGCCCGTGCGATTTCAGGGGCTGCTTCCGGCCAAGCCTCGACAGCGGAAATTTCCAGACTGTTTTCAGGCCAACCCAGTAATAGCAGCAGATTGGCTCGTGCCTGATTCAGTGCCGTCTGAGCCTGATCTTGATCACCTTGAGCCTTGAAGCTTTCAACCTCGATACGGGTAAAATCTGTCGCGGCAATATCACCCACCTTGAGTCTGATAGCATTGACCCGCAGAATTTCACGATAGCGCTCGAAGTTGTCGCTTGCCACCTTGGCCGTCTTTTGCGCCAGCAGCAAGCTGTAATAACTGCGCCGCACAGCATTGGTGAGTACGCGTGCGGTGTCTTTCAAATCAAAGTTTACCGCTTCGGTAGCAAGTTCACTGCTTTCTATACGTAACCGGCGTTTCCCGGCAGTCTCGATGAGCTGCTGAATCTGTGGTGATATCGCTGGCAACGGCGCGTTTCTAAATTCCTGATGAGACATATTGGGAGTCAGTGAGGAAACAGTAAAACTGAACACCGGATTTGGAATCGCGGCAGCAATAACCTCTTGCGCCTGAGCATCATCAATATTGAAGTTTGCTGCAATCAAGCTGAGGTTGCGTTGATAGAACAACGCGATAGCTTGTTGTTCAGTAATAGCTAAATGCTGCCCTTCTCCAGTCGTGTCCGTTTCCGCCCGTAGCACCATCGCCCATAAAGTGAGAACCAGGCACATTAAAACTTTAAAATTTAACATTTTCATAACTTATCGTTAAGAAAGTAAAGCCACAAAGGCTCATTCTTCATCGAGTAAAATTGCATTTTAGAAGGGGGCGGGGTAATTTGTCGTGGAATTTATCACCTTATACAATCCATGTTTTTGGTGTTTAGTGAAAGTATTAGAAAGTATTAGTGTATATAACACACATCTAGTTACAGCAATTTGAAAAACTTGATTTCATAATTTATTTTCGGTTACAACAAATCAAAGTCCTGACCAAAGAGTGGACTGTTATATTAAAATGTATTGTTTGCTGTATTTAATAAAAACACTTACACGATCACAGAAAATATAATAAGCAAGTTATATGCCACAAGCAAATACAAGCGTATCCCCCCGATTAGATAGTGTTTTCAAAAAATAGACACATTGACTATAGTGCAAATCAACCGATTACGATTGATCTTGTGGTTCAAAAGAACCCGCAATCAAGTATCGCTGAATATGATGCCTGTAAATAAGCACTGTGAATTTTGCAGGAATTCACGTCAATTTTATTTTTGAATACTTGCTTTAGTCTCTACATATATAGACGCTAGCATCAATGGTTCCGTTATATGCGCCAATAGTTGTTATATTTTCTATGACTACATGTGTGGCACCTGCGTCTTTGGCTTCCTGCAACATCTTATGCTGGCAAAGCTGACGCCAATTAGCTTGTTTACCAAAACCTGATGAAGCCGATATTGCACTTATAAAGCGGCAATTGCCCACTTCAGATGAGGTCGTAATAATGGGCGAAGAAGGTTCAGTCGCATGACTGTTGAAAGAAAAAACAAACAATGAAGTTATCAGAATTCTATTAATTATTTTGGCATCCATGTTTATGTCTCATTTATAAGTCATCAAAATCTTTTGCAGTTAAATTGCACCATCTTTAGTGGCAGAGCGACATTTTAGATCATAGTATCGATTCAATACAATATTAATCTACTGCAATACAAAATAAGTCTGACAAACTTCTAAATTAAACAAAACTCAGTTGGATATATTCGAACTTCCGCTATTACTACTCATGCTGGCAAATTACGGCGACCCCCATCAGTCAACCGTTATATATTCAGCAAAATCGCATCACTTGGAAATTGAATTGGATACAAACAGCGGTTATGCCAAATGCCGGCAAATGCGCCCACCTCTACCTGTTAATGGGTTCGGCACAGCAGATTACTCACGATTCTACTTCAACCCGTGCAAAGATTCGTATACAAGGTTTAGCTACATCGCTTGACTAGCAGGTCTATCTCATAAACTAGCAGGTCTATCTCATAAAATATAACCCCATGCGAGAACTTTGATAACGCAATTTTTTCTTGTCCTGAAACTGCTGAATACTACAAATCGCCGCGCTGGTTTCTATCTTCGCACCCCGATTGATCGATTTTTATAGGAAACATGAAAAAAATTAAAGCTTACTCATTAAGCTCACCCCGTGCTCTATCGGCAATTATCCCGGGGCTTGTGAACTGATATCGGTAATGACACCCGTTCCAGCTATGCCATTGGCTTGCACCGGTAAATTCACTCTGGCTCTTACGACACTGCGTAGGGCAATGGATTTAATATTTGAGGGAAAACTGAGGTGTATATAAAAATGTGGAGATGGTTTTTACGTTACAAGTCAACGTAAAAACCTCCACTCTGTGATAATAACCTGGAGCACCAGATCCTCTACCTGTATTTGAACGTAAAGCCCATTCTCAACTGGTTTCTTTACTATCAGGTACTCTCCTTCTGCGTAACCGATGAGCTCCGTGTAATAAATCAATGCTGTGATCCATGCCGCAAAGCTATCTGTAATCGTGCGCCAACTTGCGGATTGATATCCTTAAAAGTAGACATCTAATTTCCAGGATATACACCTTGATTATGCTTATCACCCCGAAAAATAGTCGACCTACCCGGAGAGGGCGCTAGATATGCGGCCCCGCTTGGGTAAAATCAAAATCATCGCTTACAGTGATATATTTTTTGAAGTTTTCGATGAACATGCCAGCCAGTTTTGCGGCTATCTCATCAAAATGAGCTTTATCGGTCCAGGCGTTGCGTGGATTGAGCAGCGCGCTATCAACGCCAGGCAGCTCTTTGGGTATATGCAGGCCGAAAAATGGAATTTTATCAAACTCGACATTATTGATGCTGCCGTCCAGAATCGCATTGATACAGGCACGCGTCGCTTTAATGCTCATCCGCTGACCGATGCCATAGCCACCACCCGTCCAGCCGGTATTAACCAGATAGGCGTTAACGCCATTTTTCTCCATCTTTTCACCAAGCAATTTGGCATAGACCGTTGGATGCAGCGGTAAAAATGCCTCGCCGAAGCAGGCTGAAAAAGTTGCCTGAGGCTCGATAATACCGCGCTCAGTACCGGCAACCTTGGCAGTATAGCCGGACAGGAAGTAGTACATCGCCTGTTCTTTGGTCAGCTTGGATACAGGTGGCAAAACCCCGAAGGCGTCACAGCTCAAAAAGATAATGTTTTTCGGCAGACCGGCCTTAAGGCTAGGCTCATGATTTTCGATATGTTCAATAGCATAGGAAACACGGGTGTTTTCCGTTTTTGAGCTGTCAAAAAAGTCAACCACGCCGTCTTCGTCATAAACAACGTTTTCGAGCAGCGCATGCCGCTTGATGGCGTTAAAAATCTCCGGTTCTGTTTCCGGTGTAAGGCCAATACATTTGGCGTAACAACCGCCTTCGAAGTTGAAAATGCCATGATCGTCCCAGCCATGCTCATCGTCACCGATCAACTTGCGTGAGGCATCAGTGGAAAGGGTCGTTTTACCGGTTCCTGAAAGCCCAAAGAACAATGCCACATCACCAGCTTTGCCGACATTGGCGCTGCAATGCATTGACAATATGCCCTCAAGCGGCAACCAATAGTTCATCATGGTAAAGATGCCTTTTTTCATCTCCCCGCCGTACCAGGTGCCACCGATGATGGCGATGTTCTTTTCGACGTTAAAGACGCAGAAGACTTCAGAATTGAGGCCTTGTTCTTGCCATTTTTTGTTGGTCATGTTGCTGGCATTATAGACCCTGAAGTTGGGCGCAAAATTCTCAAGTTCTGCTTCCTCAGGGCGAATAAACATATTTTTGACAAAATGCGACTGCCAGGCAAACTCGGTAATAAAACGGACCGACTTGCAGGTATCCGGGTGAGAACCGCTATATCCATCGGTAACATAAATATCCTTACCGGAAAGATAATCAATGACATCCGCATACAGCTCGTCAAAAATCTCGGCAGAAACAGGTTTGTTGATGCTGCCCCAAGCGATGTTGGCACTGGAGGGAGGCTGCTGGACAAAATATTTATCCTTGGGCGAACGTCCGGTGAATTTGCCGGTATCGACCATCATGGTTCCGTTACTTGCGACGCGACCCTCATTATTGTTCACTTCGTGCGTAAACAGGTCATCGTAACTGAGATTACGATAAACCTTGCCAACACTTTTTAGCCCCAAACTCTCTGCACTTAATCCACTCATCACAACGTCCTCTCGATGGCTCACCGCCACCACTAAATTATTATTATCCAAACCAGCTTTACGTCTGGTTTTAATTTTATCATTTTTCTGTTTTTAAAACAGGAACAGCATCTAATAACTTTCTTGTATAGGCATGTTGAGGCTGTGTCAGAACCTGCGCCACACTGCCCTGCTCTACAATTTTACCTTGATACATAACAGCAACATCATCGGCGATTTCTGCCACTACGGCAAGATCATGAGTGATAAACAAATAGCTGACGCCTTTTTCCTGCTGCAATGATTTGAGCACTTGAATAATCTGCGCCTGTACAGATACATCCAGCGCACTGGTCGGCTCATCGCAAACGATCAATTTAGGCTCAACCGCCAGGGCACGAGCTATACAGATGCGTTGCCGCTGACCACCGGAAAATTCATGAGGATAACGTTGTGCCGAATTTTCAGGTAAATCAACTTGCTGCAACAGTTGCCGAACTCTTGCCTTGCGCTCAGCCGAATTAATGCTGGGATGCAAGGCTCTGATGCCTTCGGCAATGATATCACCCACCAGCATTCTTGGATTCATTGATGAAAAAGGATCCTGAAAAACAATCTGGATGTTTGCGCGTTGCTGCCTTAATTGCTCGCCGGTTAAGCTACTCAGTTCAATGCCATTGATTTTGACTTGCCCTCCGCTGGCAGGTATTAAATTCAATAAGCTCTTGCCTAACGTAGTCTTGCCGCAACCGGACTCGCCAACCAAGGCCAGTGTTTTTCCCTGTTGTATGTCAAAACTCACGCCATCAACTGCCCGGACATGATCAACAATTCGTTTAAAAATTCCTTTATGAATAGGATAATAGACCTTGAAATCGTTAACCTGTAGTAAAGGCGGTTTTTCCTCGGTGCTGTGCGTTAAACAACTGCTCATCAACGGCAAGGCATTAAGTAATTTGCGGGTATAAGGATGCTTGGGGTTGCTGAAGAAATCGGCAGTCACTCCTGTTTCAACAATCTTGCCCTGCTGCATCACGGCAACGCGGTCTGCCATCGTGGACACCAGCGCCAAATCATGACTGATCAACCACAATGCCATGCCGGTCTGCTGCTGGATATTTTTCAGCAAGGCCAATATTTGTGCTTGTATGGTTACATCCAGAGACGTGGTGGGTTCATCGGCAATCAATAAATCAGGCTTAGCCGCCAAAGCGATGGCAATCATCACCCGTTGCCGCTGACCGCCGGAAAGTTGGTGCGGATAGTCTTTAATGCGCTGCTTCGGATCGGGTATTTCAACTTGCTGTAATAATTCCAGCACGCGTTGTTTAATGACTTTCTTAGGCAGGTCAAAATGAATGTTGATAACTTCTTCAATCTGACTGCCTATAGTCATCACCGGATTCAATGACGACATGGGGTCCTGAAAGATCAAGCCGATGCGCCGGCCGCGAATCTTGCACAACTCAAATTCTGACCGGTTTAGTAAATTATCACCCTGCAAGCTGATTGCGCCGGCATTGAGGCGGGCGTTGTTGGGCAATAACCTTAGCACTGACAGTGCAGTGATGGATTTTCCGGAACCTGATTCACCCACCAACGCAAAGCTTTCGCCCGGATAAATGGCAAAACTGATGTCATCAACAACTTTCTGCTGATGGTTGAAAGCAACGCTGAGGCGCTCAACAGCCAATATGGGATTATTCATTGCCTGCCCGCCTTGGATCAAACGCAGCCTGCACCACATCAGCAAACAAGTTAGCCGCCAGCACTAAAGCAAACATAAACACAAAGGCCGCCGATAAAGACCACCAGACTATTGGCTCACGCGCCATTTCCAGCCGGGCGCCATTAATCATGTTGCCCCAACTGTAGGTGGTCGGATCGACACCGATATTGATATAGGACAACACCGCTTCGGCCAGCACCAGCGAACTGAAGTCAAGCACGACGGAGATCAATACGATATGCATGACATTGGGCAGGATATGGCGCAGTAAAATCGTGCCTTGCTTAACTCCCAGCGCCTGTGCGGCCTGAACATATTCCATTTCCCTGAGCTTTAAGGTTTCTGCCCGGAGCAATCGGCATAAGCCGGTCCAACTGGTCACGCCCAGAATCAGGCAAAGAAATAACAGCCGCATATCGGCGCGGACTACCACGCTGGTAAAGGCTTCCTCATGATTGGCCATATACACCTGAACCATCAGGATAGAGGCCGCTATCAGCAATACGCCGGGGATGGAATTGAGTGTGGTGTAAATGTATTGAATGACATCGTCGATCCAGCCGCGAAAAAAACCGGCCAGGATGCCGAAGATAATTGCCATAGGCAGCATGATAAGAGTGGTCAATGTGCCTATAACCAGCCCGGTGCGTATGCCTTTTACCGCTTGGTAAAAAACATCCTCGCCGACTTTATCCGTGCCCAGGACATGATAATAGGCGGATAAGTAGATCAAGGCATAACTGAGGGACACGATGACGAACACTACCACCCAGACTACTTTTACTGTTGAGCTGTGCATAAACTGCTTGTGCTGCCTCGCCAGCATCGCCCATAACAGCACCATGAAAAAAGCAACCAGTCCTGCACCTTGGGCAAAACCGTAAAGCCCTTTTTGCAGAATATCGGGAATGCGTTGCGTTTCAGGCTCATCCAAATGACTGCCGCCAAACTCCAGTCGCGGATAGCCCCATTGTGTAGTGCCATCGGCCAGCGTCATCATTTCCTTGCTATAAAGCGTGGTCGCAAAGGGCGCGGAATAGGTTTTTTCGCCATGTTCCCGAAGCGGCGTTGCCCAGTAGTCCAACAGGCTGATAATTTCATTGGTTTTATTGCCGGTGGCTTTGAAATGCACCGAATCCATCAAGCCAATCAGCACAAAAAACACCAGCACCACCAGCGAAACCATGCCTATCTTGCTGCGATAAATTTGCTGCATGGGGCGTTTAATATATTCCTTGCCGTGCATGTAAAACGCCAGCCCCAGCATGATGGCATTCAGGATAAAGATCAGTGCGTCAGTCCATAATATGATCATCAGGATAGCCTTACTCTGGGGTCAACTATTGTGTAGGAAATATCGGTCAACAACAGGCCGATCACATATAACACCGAGCCCAGGAAAACCATAGCCCGCACAATGGCAAAGTCCTGGCTGTTAATGGCGTCTATGGTGTAACTGCCCAAACCGGGAATGCTGAAAAAAGACTCCATGATCAGGCTGCCCATAAACAACAGCGGCAAAACCACCACCACGCCAGTCAATATCGGAATCATGGCATTGCGCAGTACATGCCGGAACAGCGTTTGGGTTTCGGTTAAGCCCTTTGCTCTTGCCGTGCGCACATAATCTTTTTCAACTTCTTCCAGAAATAAAGTTCGATACCAGCGCACACCTGAACCTATGCCTGAAAACACGCCAATCAACACGGGCAATATCAGGAATTTGACCGCCGCCATGCCATCGTCATATCCAGAAATAGGTACCAGCCGTAACAACTTGGCGATAAAAAACTGGCCGCCGATAATATAAAACAGCGATGAAACCGACATTAAAATCACGCACAAAACGATGCCAGCATGTTCCAGATAACTGTTGCGAAACAGCACCATCATCAGAGCAAAACTGATATTCACCAGCAAACCGACAATTAAGGAAGGCAATGCCACAGCAAGGCTTGGCCACATGCGCTCTTGAATATCCGCACCTATATTCCTGCCGCTATCGGAAATACCAAAGCGAAACAAAAACAAGCCCACCGATTTCTGATAAAAAATGGTTTTGGTTATTTTCTCATCACCTTGCACTTTCGCATTCCATAACAAGGGCAAATCATAACCCCGCTGCTGTTTCCAGTTTTCCACAGCCTGCTCCGTGACGTGCTTTTGCCCCAGCTGCATACGCGCCATGTCATCAGGGCTGTTAACGATAAAAAACAGCACAAAGGTTAAAATATTCACCCCCATTAACAAGGGAAAGGCGTATAAAAATCGTCGAATGATATATTGGGTCATTGGATGGTTTCCCTGACACGGCGGCGGTAGGCATAAACCGCCGGAATCAACATCAGCACAAAAAACACGCCGCACAGAACCAGCGGCCAAAACACCGGCTTGTTCCACTCCTGCCTTTTTTCCGCTCTGGTAGCGGTGTCTATGCGCTGGTATTTCAGCGTGTTATTGGCCATTAGATTAGGTTTAAGGTTCTTATACCAGCCATGAAATAGCGAAAAATTCTTCGGGTGAAAACCAAAAACCCACGGCGCATCATGGCGCACAAGTTCCTGCATTTGCTGAATAATCCGATAGCGTAGTTCGCTGTTATCCATGTTGCGCATTTGCTCAAACAAGCGATCGAATTCTGGGTTCTGATAATTGACCGCATTCTCCCCGCCATGCTGCACTTTTGAATTTGCCCCATAAAGCAGGAAAAAGAAGTTTTCGGGATCAGGGTAATCGGCATTCCAGCCCCAGACGAAGATCTGCGCATTGCCGGCGCGCATTTTCTGCTGGAAACGGTTGTAATCGGTCGCCCTGATAACCAGGTTAATGCCCAGCTTCTCAAATTGTTTGCGATACCAGCTCATGGTGGGACGGTCATCAATGCTGACCGCGGTCGTGTCAAAATACAGGATCAAGGCTGATCCGGTTTTCGGGTCTATGCCGTTGACATAGCCCGCATCAGCCATTAACTGCCGTGCTGCATCGATCTTTTTACGCCGCGTCTTGCCTACAGGACGTAGGTAAGGAGCGTGAGCAGGAGCGGAAGCTTTGCCGTCAATCCAATCGTAAACATAAGCATTGATCCCCGCCTTATCTTCGGCGAAACCATATATGCCGGGCGGCAAAACGCCTTGAGCGGCAATCCCCCGGCCGTTTCTGAAAATTGAAATATACTCCTCATAATCAACGGCGATAGCGATGGCTTGCCGCAATTTTCTGGCTTGTTCGGTAGTACCGCCCACGGTTGCATCCAGCATGTTAAATCCCATATAAAAACTGGATATCGCCACCGAGGTTTGCAACTGAATGCCTTTTTCCTGCATGGAATCAGTTAATGCGACGCCGCCGCTGCCTGTAAATTGTATGGCTTGGTCAAAGCTATCTGAAGCAATGCCGGACGCGTCGAAATAGCCCTGCAGGAATTTGGTCCAATAAGGAATAGTTTCCTTTTCCAGCATAAAAACGACTTTATCAATGAAGGGCAGGTTCTTTCCTGCATCGTCTAGCAGGCCTTTTTGTTTGTCTTCACGCTCGCCTTCAGCCGGATAGGTCTCTCCATGAAACAGCGGGTTCTTGAGCAGGATCATGCGCCGGTTCGGATTATTCTCCGCCAGCAAATAAGGCCCGGTTCCTATGGGGAACCAATCCAGCGTTATGTTTTTGTCTGTCAGTCCCGGCTGTTCATAAAAGGCGTCAGCTTCCCAAGGCATCGGCGAGAAAAATGGCATCGCTAACCAGAAAATGAATTGCGGATATTTGCCCTTGATCCTGATGCGGTATTGGTAACGACTGACGACTTCAGCGCCCGCCAACGGCATGTCTTTAATTTCAAACTTTTGCTTGTCGCTGACCTGTTTTGAAAAATCGTCAAAACCCACGATATAATTTTTCATGATTTCAGCGATGGGCGACTGAATTTTTGGATGCGCCAGACGCTTGATCTGATAGACATAATCTTCAGCGGTCAGTTCCCGTGAGCCGGTCGCCTTGAAATCGGCCAATGTTCTAAGCGACTCGATTTGCTCCCCGGTTAAGTGGTGATACTCATAATCGCCCTGTGCATTTTTTGCCAATGCAGGATGTGGCTGATATTGAATATTGGCATTGATTTCAACCAAATAATCAGTAAACGCAATGTCGCTATCATTTGCGCCCCCTCCCAACTTTTCTCCCTGGGCATTTAGATAATTAATTTCCGGCATGCCGGTTGCCGTCAACGGAACTAATTGATAGGGTCTTTTCAGGTAATGATACTGAAACGGCGGCTCATAGACCTGCGAGATAAAAGTATATTCATTGGCACTGTATGCAACAGCGGGATCTAAATGCTTGGGTCGCTCTGAAAACGATTCATATAAAACCGATAGCTTCCCATCTTCTGCCTCATAGGGGTTATTGAGTTCAGAATATTCGCAAGCGCTCAAAAACACAGCAAGCAATATCAGAACTAGCAGGTGGACTTTGCAGGTTTGCATCTTCATAGACAAAAGACTGGACATCAATAAAAGGGTCATAGATACTTGAAACTCTATTGTAACAACAAAAACACCGGGAGATGATAATGGGTTTTATGCAGGGCAAACGCGTCTTGATTGT
>JAQTLI010000009.1 GCA_028714995.1 Methylobacter sp.
CTTCGTAATCCAGCTTATCGGAGCCCTTAGGCCGGGGTATGGCATCGCCAGGCCCGATCACGCAGGTGCCTTGTTTGGTAAAAAAAGTAGGGTATTCCGGTTTGTCACGGCCGGTTTCGCTGATGTGGTCGGGATAGTTCAGGCTGATCGCTAAATATTTGCCGGGCCTTGGCACCGGGGCTTGCAGTTTGATTTCATTCAGCGCGATGCGGTCGTTGCCGCTGTCGATCTGCTGCTGCATGGCGTCCAGCGCCCTGGCGCCTTCGCTCAGAAATTCAAGCATGGTCCCCGGGATTTTAGTATTATTTTTGCTGTCAACGACTTCGGTCTCAACGACAGCGCCGACGTGGGTTTCGTTATTATGAGTAAAGGTTACCAGTTTCATGGGTTAAGCTTATCCGTATGATTTCAAGTGCAGCTATTATAAACGCAAGTGTAAACCCAAGAGCTTGTGGCAAAAAAAAGATATAATTAATAATTTTTAAGTTAGAGGAACAGAAAATGAATGAAAACTGGATTGCTCCCTCCATTCTTTCAGCTAATTTCGCCAAATTGGGCGAAGAAGTTGATAACGTACTGAAAGCGGGTGCTGACGTTGTGCATTTTGATGTGATGGACAATCATTTCGTGCCGAATCTGACTATCGGACCTTTGGTTTGCGAGGCGTTGAGAAAGCACGGCGTTACTGCGCCGATAGACGTACATTTGATGATAGAGCCGGTAGACCGCATCGTTCCTGATTTTGCTAAAGCCGGAGCCAGCATTATTACCTTTCATCCAGAAGGTTCGGTACATATCGACCGTACGCTGCAATTGATTAAAGATTGCGGCTGCAAGGCTGGCCTGGTTTTTAATCCCGGCACACCACTGCATCATCTGGACTATGTCATGGATAAACTGGACATGATTTTATTGATGTCAGTTAACCCAGGCTTTGGCGGCCAGTCATTCATCCCGTCCTCACTGGAAAAACTGCGCCAAGTCAGAAAAAGAATTGATGACAGCGGTTTTAATATTCGTCTGGAAATTGATGGCGGCGTTAAAGTCGACAATATCCGCGAAATTAAAGCGGCCGGTGCCGATACTTTTGTGGCTGGTTCAGCGATTTTTAGCCAGCCTGATTACAAAAAAGTGATTGATGAAATGCGCGCTGAATTGGCTAAAGCCTGATAACAATAGCTGATGACCGGATTGATCGATTTATTTTAGCTTAAGACAAAATGCGCAGGGCGCAGTTGAACGGTAATGACCCCAGAACAATTCAATCAATATACCAAGCAGGGCTACAACCGTATCCCTGTTAGCAGGGAAATCCTGGCAGATTTAGATACACCGTTGAGTGCCTATCTGAAATTGGCCGATGGCCCCTATTCCTATTTATTTGAATCCGTCCACGGCGGCGAGCAATGGGGGCGTTATTCCATTATCGGGTTGCCCTGCCAAACTGTCGTCAAAATTACCGGCAATCGCATCAGCCTGGAGCAAAACGGCGAAATACTGGAAACAGTGACGCACGACAATCCACTAGTCTGGATAGAGCAGTTTAAAGAACGCTATCGAGTGCCTGATATTGCCGACCTGCCCCGTTTCAATGGCGGCCTGGTCGGTTATTTCGGCTATGAGACTGTCGGCTATATCGAGCCGCGCCTGCGTTCAACCGGAAAAGAAGATCCGCTGGGGAATCCGGATATCCTGCTGATGGTGTCTGAAGAAATGCTAGTGTTCGATAACCTGTCCGGCAAAATGCTGCTGCTGATTCATGCCAATCCCGAAGAAAATGAGGCTTATAACTGTGCAGTTGCCCGGTTAAATGATCTGACCGTCAAGCTGAGGGAAATGAAAGCCAAACCGGACAAGCACCAGGCCCCCAAAAAGGTCGATGAGTCTGATTTTATTTCCGGCTTCACCCAGCAGGGTTTTGAAGATGCAGTATTGAAGGCAAAGGAATACATCACCGATGGCGACATCATGCAGGTGGTGCTGTCGCAGCGGCTTTCCATCCCCTATTCCGCCTCGCCGCTTAATCTGTACCGGGCTTTACGTTGCCTGAACCCGTCACCTTACATGTTTTACCTGAATTTGAAGGACTTCCATATCGTCGGTTCGTCGCCGGAAATCCTGGTCAGGCTGGAAGACAATATCGTCACCGTTCGCCCGATTGCCGGCACACGCCCTCGCGGTGCCACACATGAACAGGACGTGGCGCTGGAACAGGACTTGCTGGCCGATCCCAAGGAACTGGCAGAGCATTTAATGTTGATCGACCTGGGGCGCAATGATGCGGGCCGTGTTGCAGAAATCGGCACCGTGCAGTTGACCGATAAAATGATCGTCGAGCGTTATTCGCATGTCATGCACATCGTGTCCAATGTCACCGGAAAGTTGCAGGAAGGCAAGTATGCGTTTGATGTGTTGGCGGCGACCTTTCCTGCCGGCACCGTCAGCGGCGCGCACAAAATACGCGCCATGGAAATTATTAACGAACTGGAACCCGTCAAGCGCGGCGTTTATGCAGGGGCAGTCGGCTACATCGCTTGGTCCGGCAACCTGGATACCGCTATTGCGATCAGAACCGCCGTCATCAAAGACAACATGTTACATATACAAGCCGGTGCCGGCATCGTTTACGATTCCGTGCCCAGAAACGAGTGGGATGAGACCATGAACAAGGGCCGGGCAATATTCCGCGCCGTCAGTATGGCCGAAGCAGGCTTGGAAGGGGAGCAGTCATGAGCGCAGTCAAAGTGGTCATGGTCGATAACTACGACTCGTTTACCTACAATCTGGTGCAGTACCTGGGAGAGTTAGGCGCAGATGTCACCGTGGTGCGTAATGATCAGGTGACGGTCGAAGATATAGAAAAACTGGCGCCGGATAAACTGGTGATTTCTCCAGGGCCTTGCACACCCAAAGAAGCGGGTGTGTCAGTTGAAGCCATTTTGAAATTAGCCGGATGCTTGCCGATTTTGGGCGTGTGCCTTGGACATCAAAGCATCGGCTATGCCTTTGGCGGCAACATCGTCCATGCCAAAAGCATCATGCATGGTAAAACCTCCCTGGTTTATCATAATAATGTCGGGGTATTCAAAGGACTTAAGAACCCGTTTACCGCTACCCGCTATCATTCACTGGTCATCGAACAGGAGACCTTGCCCGATTGTCTGGAGATAACCGCCTGGACACAGGATGAAGCAGGCAAACTGGACGAGATCATGGGCGTGCGCCATAAGCAGCTGGATATTGAAGGCGTGCAGTTTCATCCCGAGTCGATTCTGACGGAGCACGGGCATGATTTGTTGCGTAATTTTCTGGAAAGGTAACGCTTCAGTGTCACGGAAACTCTGCCTTGTTTTAGAGATTGAATGCCTAAATGAGCCCAACAATATTTAAAGAAAATGGCTATCGTTTCTTTTTCTTTTCAAGAGAAGAGCCAAGAATGCATGTCCATATTGTTTCAGGAGACGGAGAGGCTAAATTCTGGCTGGAACCGGAAATTGAATTGGCGAAAAATTATCAATATTCAAGAAAACAGTTAAAAGAAATCGAATCACTTTTGGAGGGACATTACAATGAGCTCATTAGCGCATGGCAACAGCACTTCAGCAGTTGAAGTGACGCATATTTCAAGCAATGGGGTTTGGCTGCTAACTCATGATGAGGAATTATTCATGTCCTATGATGATTTTCCGTGGTTTAAAAGTCAGCAGATTAAATCGGTCATTAATGTTGAAGAACAATCGCCGGGGCACTTTTATTGGCCGGATATTGATGTTGATTTAACCCTGGAAACCATCAGGCATCCTGAACGCTTTCCATTGAAAGCAAAGAACCTATAACCGGAATGCAAATCCAACAAGCCCTGCAAGCCCTGCTGAACAAGCAGAACCTCGCCCCTGATGAAATGCGCGATGTCATGCGTATCATCATGTCTGGCGGTGCGACCGATGCACAAATCGGCGGATTTTTAATCGCCTTGCGCTGCAAGGGCGAAACCGTAGACGAAATTGCCGCCGCCGCGGAAGTGATGCGCGAATTGGCCAGCAAGGTGCATGTCAAAGGCGAGCATGTCATCGACACCTGCGGCACGGGCGGTGATGGCGCAAATACCTTTAACATTTCCACCACCTGCGCTTTTGTGGTGGCCGCTGCAGGCGGGCAGGTTGCCAAGCACGGCAACCGGTCGGTTTCCAGTAGTTGCGGCAGCGCCGATGTGCTGGAAGCTGCCGGCATCAATCTGGATTTAACCGCCGAACAGGTCGCGCAATGCGTGAATGAAATCGGTGTCGGTTTTTTATTTGCCCCCAAACATCACGGAGCAATGAAATACACCAGCAATGCGCGTAAGGAAATGGGTGTCAGAACCCTGTTCAATCTGTTAGGCCCGTTATCCAATCCCGCCGGCGCGCCCAACCAGTTGATCGGGGTATTTGCCAAGGAGTGGGTAGAGCCGCTGGCGCAAGTCTTGAAAAAACTCGGCAGCAAGCATGTGCTGGTGGTGAATGCCGATGACGGGCTGGATGAAATCAGCATTTCTTCCCCCTCAACAATTGCCGAACTTAAAGACGGCAACGTCACTACCTATATAGTTACGCCGGAGCAATTCGGCTTTAAGCGGGCCTGCCTTGCCGAGCTGGCGATTACCGATGCGGCGTCCAGCTTGGCGATGGTAAAGGCCGTGCTGGATAACCAGCCCGGGGCGGCCAGGGACATAGTGGCGCTCAATGCGGGGGCGGCAATTTATGCGGCCAATATCACCGACTCCTTAAGCGCGGGCATAGAAAAAGCCCGGCAGCTTATCGCCAGCGGAGCGGCAAAAGACAAATTCGATGCGTTGATTGCTTATTCAAAAACTTCATAAACCGACCAGAAACCATGACCGATACCCCAGATATTTTAAAAAAAATCCTCGCCACCAAAGCAGAAGAAGTTGCCCGACGCAAACTGGGCATGACCATCGCCAATCTGGAAGAAATTGCAGCTGGCGTAGAAGGGCCGCGCGGTTTTTATAACGCACTGCAAAGCAAGGCATTGGCTAAAAAACCGGCCATAATTGCTGAAATCAAAAAAGCCTCGCCCAGCAAAGGCGTGATTAGGGAAGACTTTAACCCGATTGCCATCGGTCAGGATTACGCCATGAATGGCGCGGCCTGTTTGTCGGTATTAACCGATAAAGAGTACTTTCAGGGTTCGGAAGTTTATCTGCAAATGGTCAGGGAGCGATGCCCGCTGCCGGTGCTCCGAAAAGATTTCATGATCGACCCTTACCAGATCTATGAAGCCCGCGCTTTGGGTGCCGACTGCATATTGCTGATTGTCGCCGCGCTGGAAGACGGCCAAATGCACGAGCTGTCGGATGTTGCAACCAAACTGGGCATGGATGTGTTGGTAGAAGTCCATGATGCGGTAGAGCTGCAAAGAGCGCTAACGCTGGATACCAAATTGATCGGCATCAACAACCGTAACCTGCGCACCTTTGAAACGTCTTTGCAGACCACCCTCGATTTAAAAGCCAACATTCCGGCAGACCGCTTGATCATCACTGAAAGCGGCATTAATACCCACGAAGATGTGCAGTTGATGCTGGATAATGACATCTACACCTTCCTGGTAGGCGAAGCATTCATGCGTGCGGAAAGCCCTGGACAAAAGATGAAGGAGTTGTTTTCTTTGTAAGGTAGGCTCACGTTTTTTATATTACGGATGTTAGTGGGGTTCAATTTTAGCTTACGATGTTGAATTTCTTTTTGGGGAAAGTATGGCAAAGTTTGGTAAATTTAATTGTTTTTCAAACATATGCCCCCGCGTTTGACATTCCGGATGATTGCTTGCGTGATCACATGCTTCATGGCATGGTCGTGTGCTTGCCTGGCCGATGCGCGCGAGCTTGCCGGGTTCTGGTACCAAGCCCCTGAGGCCTGGGACTATCAGGGACAGACCAATCTTGCGGCTGCGGGGCTCAAGCCGGTAGCCAAGGTGACATTGACTGGTGGCCATTTCTGGCAGCAGGCGGATTTCGACATCAACACTTCTGGCCGCCATGTTCTGGATTTTAAGAACACCAGTGTCATTGGACATTTTCGCCATATCATCCTCGATGCGCAGGGACGTCCGGTTGCCGATGTGCAAGGCGGAATCCAGAGCAGCGAGGAAAACCCATTTTTCCTGCGGCATGGCCGCGAGATCGATCTTCCAGCTGGCCATTATCGCCTGCTGACCGAGCTGAATTCTCCCTTCTTCCTGGCCGACCCGCAACCCTATCTGGACACACTGGACACCTACCGTCAGGCGATCAAGCCGAGGAACGCTCTTACGTTGCTTTGCCTGGGAATGTTTCTGGGTTTGATGATCTATTATGCGGCACTGGCGATTGCGCGTTGGGAGTTGTCTGCGGCGATGTATTCGGTTTTCATTCTCGGCAATCTGCTGTATAACGGCACGGCGCTACTGGTGTTTCCGGAACTGTTCGGCATGCACTGGATTTATCTGGTCAGCGTTCCGATCCTGTTTTCTAATGGTGCCTATATCCTGTTTGTGATGTCCTTGCTGGAAGTCCGGCATGACACTCATCCGCGCCTTCATACTGTCGGTCTGGTGCTACTGACCATGTTGGGCGGGCTGATACTGCTGGCGGCGATTATGCCAAACTGGTCACTGGAAATTGACCGTTACGGTGTTGGACTGTTTCTGATTTATGGGCTGGTTACCGGTTGTGTGCGCTCGCGCGAGGGTAGCGTAACTGCACGGTTTTATCTATGCGCCATTGGAACGTTTTTTGTGCTGGGAATCAAGTCGATTTCGGCTAGCAGTCTCAACTCTTTTGACCTGTATATCGAGCACATGGGCCTGTTTGCGGTGGCGATAGAGGTCATGTTGCTGGCGCTGTTGTTATCTTACCAGTTCGCTCAGCTCTCACGCGAAAAGGACAATGCGCTGAAACGCATGGAACACAGCAACCTCGTTGCACGTACCGACGCACTGACCGGCCTGCCCAACCGTGTGGCGCTGGATATGGCGCTGGAGAACTTGCCGCCGAATGGTAGCCTGACGTTTATCGATATAGATGGCCTCAAGTATTACAACGACCAGTTCGGGCATGAGCGCGGTGACGAATTGCTGCAAGTGTTCGCCAAGTATCTGAGCGAGCGCTTGGGTATCAGGGCGCAGGCGCATCGTCTGGGCGGCGACGAGTTTGCCATCACCTGCGAATACGGCGATGTGTTGTGGGTTGAGCAGGAACTGGCACAGGCAGTTGAAGCCATGCGTGCTAATGGTTTCGGCTTTGCCGGCGCCAGTTCCGGTTCGGCGTATGTCCATGAAGCCGAGTGCAAAGGAAAGCTCCAGCACATGGCTGATTGCCGAATGTATGAAAATAAGCGTTTTCACAAGCGGAGCCGCAATGATGATCAGGAACTCAAGGAGCTTTAAGATCGTCCTAACTTAACAAACGAGGAGAAGAAAATGCAGCGTATTTATGGTCTGGTTTGGCCGATCGTGTTGTCGGTCGTGTTGCCGCTTGCAGCGGCGTGGTTTGCTTATCCAGTAACCCATTTGCCGCCCGGCTTCGGCGTATTCCCACCGCAATTTGTGGCGAATGCTCCCGGTTTCAATTTGGTAATCTTTGTTGCGCTGGCGCTGGTGGAAGCTATCTTCGCCCTCTTTTTGTTGTTCCCGCAATGGTTCGGCTTCAGCATTCCGACCCCGCCGCCTAAGCCGGCTCCGGCGCGGTTTCCGGTGTGGTTCTGGCTGGGTGCGGCGCTGACGCTGTTTTTCTGGTGGCTGATGTGGAAACGGGTCACACCTTTCGGCGATCTGGTGTATTACGCCTTCACGCCCTTGTGGTGGGGCTTCATCCTGGCGCTGGACGGGCTGGTGTATCGCCGTAGCGGTGGTTATTCGTTGTTGGCAGCGCGTCCCAAAACTTTGTTGAACAGTGCTGCAGTTTCGCTGGTCGGCTGGCTCTATTTCGAGTATTTCGACTATTTCGCGCTGGGCAACTGGTATTACCCCAATACCGTCAACGGCGTGATGCCGCTTAACCACGCCACTGTCGTGATCCTATACTTGGTCGCCTATACCACGGTCTGGCCTGCCATCTTTGAGTGGTATACCTTGCTTAACACCTTTCCAGGTCTGGCAAGCCGATATAGTAACGGCCCAAAAATAGCGCTGACGGGCAGGCTGTTGTTTTGGAGCGGCTTCTTTCTGATCTTCGTCATGGTGCTCTTTCCTCACCCGCTGTTCTGGGTGATGTGGGTCGGGGCGCTGGCGATTTTTTCCGGCGGTCTAATCCGGAAAAGCATATGGAACCCGTTCACCACGATGGTGGAAGGCAACTGGGGGCCTATCTTATTGGTGGCGATCGGTAGTCTGTTCAACGGGTTTTGCTGGGAATTGTGGAATTGGGGCAGCAACACTAATCCGGCATTACCGGCAACCAACCCCAATTATTGGATATACGATATTCCCTACGTCAATGTTATTCATATTTTTTCTGAAATGCCGTTGTTGGGATACATGGGCTACATGCCTTTCGGCATTCTGGTTTGGGTAGTGTTCATTTGGCTGGGAGAATTGTTCGGATTTGACACTGCGCTGCTCAAGGGCGATCAGGACAAAGGTTGAAAATCCTGGATAGAAGAGGAGGGAGTTGTTCGATTTGTAAATTGAAATTTATCTTGTTCCCATGCCTCGCATGGGAACAAGGCAATCTTTTCCCTCAATAGCGTGCTACGACTGGCTAAGATTTGCTTACCAAATCTATGAAGCCCGCGTCTTGGGTGCAGACTGTATATTGCTAATTGTCGCCGTGCTGGAAGACAGCCAAATGCACGAGCTGTCGGATGTTGCAACCAAACTGGGCATGGATATGTTGGTGGAAGTCCATGATGCGGTAGAGCTGAAAAGAGCGCTGACGCTGGATACTAAGCTGATCGGCATCAACAACCGTAACCTGCGCACCTTTGAAACGTCTTTGTAGACCACGTTGGACTTAAAAGCCAATGTCCCCGCAGACCGCTTGATCATTACTGAAAGCGGCATTCATACGCATGAAGATGTGCAGTTGATGCTGGATAATGGCATCACACTTTCCTGGTTGGCGAAGCGTTTATGCGAGCGGAAAGCCCTAGGCAAAAGATGAAAGAGCTGTTTGCTTTGTAAGGTAGATTTTCGTTATGGCTTACGATTTTTGGAGACCATACCCATTAATTCTCTTTAAATTGCAAACTGTTTATAGGCGACTACAGAAATGAGATTACATGAAATCATAAGGAAATGTGTTGCCTTTATTGGACTTCAAATAACCAACAGCGATTATAGAATTGTTGGTGCTGCTTTTAGTTTCTCAAAGTCAAGGGTGGCAGGCTCGATTGATTAGCGCATATTCGTTAGCATTGGACCTCATCTAGAAGGGTTGGCACTTACTAGTTGGATCTGAGCATATATGCTGGAGTTTTTGTATTTCAGCGTGAAATTCCGGGTGGTGTTGAAGATATTCGGTTCGTCCTCGTAAAAAATCTCGAAAGTCTGCCTCAATGCTGTTAGTGGTTATAGGGCGACCAAGTTTTGGCCCGTTAGCGTTTTCACCAAACATATCTGCCAACATCATATTTCCCATTTCAAAGTTAAAGTGCCTCGAGTCTTGCCAATATTTTGCTGACGTTCCGATAGGCTCCGTAGTTAGTTCGTTATAGCTGTAAAATTGCCAGGCACGCACTTGATCAGGTTTGGCTTCTGCCTCGATCAAGTTTGCAATTTGTTTCATGGCTCGCCAGTTGGTATTTTGATCGCCACATTGATTATCCAGTTCCAGGCTGTAAGCATGTCGAGGATAAGCAAATAACACCAATTCGATATTATGTTCTTTAGCTATTCTTATCATTTTCCGTAACCCGCTTAAATCGACAGTATTCGCAGGAACATAATCAAAAGGCCTATCCGATGCCTTAACGCAATTAGGATTTTTTTTCTTATAGCGCTCAAAGTCTTCTCCAAAGCGGATGTTTACTCCGGGATTATCTCGCATAAAAAAGTACTGGCCATCACGGGTGTGGGTGGGCTTGGCATTTTTTTGTTTTTTTATGGTGTTTATAGAATCACGTAGAGATGACATGGACAGCAAAAATTCTATCTCGTTTATTTGACCCAGCTTTGCAAACTTTTTACAGTCGGCTTCAGCCATGCCAGCTGGATGGAATCCGATTACTGCACGTTTTATATGGGCATGGGCCACAGCAAATTCAAAATTGCACTGGACCTCATCATCAGAAACGCGCGCTAACGCAAGGTTCATTCCTTTCAAGTGCCCATCGTTAGTGAAGAATTTATTGTTAGGATCAAAACCAATTTCTGCATAGGAACTGCCTAAAATGATCGCTTCGGGCTGATCACGCATCAATAAAGCGGGTTTAATTTGACGCTCGTAATTTTGATAAGCTAGTTTAGTTGCATTGATTCCCGCGATTTCGATGTCCCGGTAATACCAGAATGGATCAATGATGCGATTGAAAAGTCCGATCAAAACCAGCAACAAAAGGCTTATATAAATAAACCTGATAGTAAATTGTTTGTTAGTCATGATTCTTGCTTAAAACTGGAAATAAATAAACTCGGATACCTCCGAGATAGACAGGATTGAGAATACAGCACACACCACACTTGCTATTAACCAGGCATAAGAAGGTTGCCACAGCAATCGTTTTTCGGCGTTGCCTTCTGGAATGTTAAGTGCCGGTTTAAAGTTCATCATCATTTGTTGGCTATTGGGGGCGAACCAAACAATAATCAGGGAAATCAAAATCCAGTTAATGGCATCGCCTTTGATGAGGGCTTTCGTGTTGTTAAAATGGACGCCCTGCTGGGCCAACCACTGCCCGAATGCACCCCATTTCGGCAACCAGACATCCGGTAGGGCGATGCCGTTCATGCCCGCCATGGCTTTGAGTATGGCGGTAACTGTATTGATATTATCAGCTCTAAACACTACCCAAGCCACCACCACGGCCAGAAAAGTGATCAACACTGACAATGCATGCATAGGTTTTGATGGAGGCCTATGCCAGAAGCGCTTATGTAGCAGTTGCCAGCCGTGGTTTATAACCAGATAGCAGCCATGTAATCCACCCCACAGTATATATGTCCAACCGGCGCCATGCCATAGGCCTCCCAGCAGCATGGTAATCAGTAAGTTCAGATAGCGGCGCACATTGCCTTTGTGATTGCCACCTAACGGGATATAAAGGTAATCACGCAGGAAGTGTGAAAGTGTCATATGCCAGCGTCGCCAAAACTCAATGATGTTCACTGACTTGTAGGGCGAGTGAAAATTGAGAGGAAGAGTTACACCAAATAGTCTGGACAAGCCTATCGCCATGTCAGAATAGCCTGAGAAATCAAAATAAAGTTGCAGCGTGTAGCACAATGTCCCGCCCCAGGCATCCAAAAAAGTAAGCTCTATACCTGCAGTATGCGCCGCAAACACAGGGTCTACATACTTGGCAATGCCGTCAGCTGCCACCACTTTTTTGAACAGCCCGATAAAAAAAATAGTCAACCCCACTAACAGATTCTCATAGCTGAAACGGTAGGTTGAAGACTTTGCAAATTGCGGCATCATTTCCTTATGATGCAGAACCGGACCGGCGATCAGATGAGGGAAATAGGTGACGAACAGTGTGTAGTGAATAAAGTTGTATTCGTTCACTTTACCCTGATAGGTGTCCACTAGAAAAGCGATCTGGGTGAATGTAAAAAAAGAAATGCCTAACGGAAGAATAAACTCGCTAGTCATCAGAGCTGTCCCGGCCAGATGATTCAGGTTTTCAATGAAAAAATTGGCATACTTAAAATAACCTAACAAAATCAAGTTGGAAATAATAGCAAAGGTTAGCATCAGTTTTGGTTTGTTGAGAAATCTATGTCCGATCAAATATCCCGCTCCATAATTAAATACGATAGAACCGAACAGCAACCCAACAAAGCGCACATCCCACCAGCCATAGAAAAATAGTGATGCTGCTGTGAGCCAGAGCGCGGCCAAGGTGTGACTGTAGCGCGCGATACCATAAAACCCGAAGAAAACAATCGGTAGAAATCCAAAAATAAAAACGTGTGAATTAAATAACATAAGTAAAATCTGGTTTTTGTTCGGTTACACTATGTCCCACTCTGTAGCTGGGCTTAATTTAAAAACGACATAGCGCTAAAAAACAGCATTTCTGTGTATATATTACACGGGCGATCATGGTTGACGATTTTAAATAATTAAAGCTTTGGAGTTTAATAAGATAAATAAACCATTGGTAAATAAGGAAGTGTGCATTCTATATAAGGTATAACACTAAGTATCTTGACCATCCAACGCATACTCCAATAGGAGGCCCATGGATCTTGTCACAAAAATGATCGCACTACCCCTTAACTGTAGAACCAATGAGATCAGACTCCAAATACTACCACATAAAATATAAATTTTTAATATAAAACAATGGGATAGAATTAAAATGGAGGTTAAGCTTTGGGCTTTAATTGAATATAATCACAATTCTTCATCCACTTAAAGTTCAACCCATATATCTTCGACCCAACTCATAAAACAAGCCAAAATCCTTCCGGTGAGAGTCGTGAAATAACATAGGCAATACAGTCGTCGTGCGAAGGCACTCTGTTTTTTAACGGGAAAAAACGAACCAACCAATCCAATTTGCTGCGGCCAAATTCTACAATTTCTTCCCAACCCATGACACTACGGATTATTGCGCATACAGTCGGAACTAAAATATCGATCAATATATGTGGTTTCTTGCGTTCGATGCGGGGATCTTTAAGGGGTAAAAAGTGTTCTATAAAACTACAACTCATGCGTTTTCGTCAAATACCCAATAGTAGCGATTACTATCCTTTTTTTAAAGCAGTTTTAATGTGTTTGCCCTGATTATGGATAGTCAGGACAAGAAAATTTATCCTTATAAAGTATAACAATGCCTTATGCAAAACCCATTGAAAATGCCAAAAACTATTTAAACTCTGGCTCATTTGATTAATTATTGGGTTAATATCAAAACAAATCCCGTAATTCAAAAGTTGTTGTCGTTAGTTTGAATCATCGCCGGTGTAAAAAAGATTCTTACCGCTTGGTGAAATTAAGTTACCGGGAAACCGGATAAACGATAGGTATTAATACGCATTGTGTATTCGGTTTTAATGCCATAGTGTTTAAGTTCTGTGTAATCGTAAGCTTTTAGACTTGATGACAAAGGAGGATTTATTATGACAATAGAAATGCTTCGTGAATTTTTGGGATGGGCCACTTTAATCAACCTAGGTTTATTGTATTTGTGGTTTTTCTTTTTCGTGTTTGCACATGGCTGGATGTACCGACTTCACAGTCAGTGGTTTAAAATTCCAATGGAAAGGTTCGATTCAATTCATTATGCAGGCATGGCTTTTTATAAGATTGGTCTGTTTATTTTTAATCTGGTGCCCTATTTGGTCTTGTTGATTATCAGTTGAATAAATACTTTTAACTCGAACTGCCCTGAGTTTATTTTCGCCTCAATTCAGCCTTCCATACTTGAGTAAGCTAAGCCCGTTAGTTATTTGGTAGAATATTGCAATTACCGGGCAGGCTGGCATCATTGAGCTGCCCTCGTCTTAAAATTAGCGTCCTGAGTTGACAGATAAAGGTTTCAAAAAATGAGTGCCGCAAATCCCATTGGTGTTTTTGATTCCGGCGTTGGCGGATTATCGGTCCTGCATGAAATTCGCAGGGCGCTGCCCAGTGAGGATTTGTTGTATGTGGCGGATTCTGCTCATGCGCCGTACGGTGATAAATCCCAGCAATTCATCGAGGATCGGTCGATTGCTATTAGCGAGTTTTTAGTAAGCCGGGACGTCAAGGCGATAGTCGTTGCCTGCAACACGGCAACTGGCGCAGCGATTGCGGCGTTACGCTCAAGATTCTCTGTGCCGATTATCGCCATGGAACCAGCGGTAAAGCCTGCTGCTGCAAACACCCAATCAAGAGTTATAGGCGTTCTGGCCACCAGCCGGACATTGGTTAGCGATAATTTTGTGCAGTTGTTTGCGCGATATGGCGCGGATGTTGAAATACTGGGTCAGGCATGTCCAGGACTGGTTGAACAGGTGGAAGCAGGTGATCTGTCCGGCAACAAAACCCGCCTACTGCTTGAGCAATATGTGTTGCCGTTGCTGGAACAGGATGCTGACACTATCGTGCTGGGCTGTACGCATTATCCGTTTTTAGCGCCGTTGATACAGGAGATAGCCGGATCTGGGGTTGCTGTCATAGATTCTGCTGCCGCCGTGGCGCGTGAACTTCGCCGTCGGCTTGAGGTTGATAATCTGTTGGCGGATGTGGGCAGGGCAGGTTCGGAATGCTTTTGGTCTAGTGATACACTTGATAAAGCGCAGCCTTTAGTTTCTCAATTATGGCAGGCGGAGATTGAGGTTAGCGCTCTGCCAACACACGCTGTCAGACCCAGGCCGGAATAAGACCGGCCAAGCATAACGCAGGGCGGGCGTTTCCGGCTTGTTGCGTGGTGTGCAGGAAAAGCTTCCGCTCCTCGGCAACTGCTCCTGCGTTGCTCTACCTCCTGCATCCATGCAGTCGTAGTCGTGCTCACGCCCCTTACCTACATCCCTGTAGGCAACGTCTATTTTCTCATTTGCTCAAACAGGTTTATTCCTGCTTACAGCTGATTTGCTCAAAACTGCTTACCTGCCGGTGCTCGGCTTGCGGATCGGGTGCGCTGTCCCGTGTCAGCCAGATGGTTTCAAAGCCGGCGGCTTTGGCAGCATCCAGCTCTTCCTTAATATCCGATAAAAACAGCAGCTGGTTTGCCGGCAGGGCAAGCTGTTTGGCTATGTTGTCATACGATTCTTTTTCTTTCTTGCCGCCGATATGGGTATCGAAGTAGCCGGAAAATAACGGTGTTAAATCGCCGTATTCGGTATGCGCGAACAGCAGTTTTTGCGCGTAAACCGAGCCGGAAGAATAGACGTATAAATCCAGCCCTTCAGCTTTCCAGGCCTTGAGGTTTGCTGCGGCATCGGGATAAAGATGGCCCTTGAAATCGCCCTGCCGGTAACCGGATTCCCAGATCATGCCTTGCAAGGACTTTAACGGTGTGATTTTTTTATCTTCGTCTATCCACTGTATAAGCTGCGTGATGATTTGCTCCGTAGACAGATGATCACCAACTTCTTTGCAGACATCTTCCAGTAACGGCTTGACTAGCAGGTCGTCTGCATGGCGACGCACATAATCTGCCAGATTGGCCCGTGCATAGGGAAACAGCACATCCTTAACAAATAAAATCGATGAGGTCGTGCCTTCGATATCGGTGACGATGGCTTTGATCATGACAACCTTGCAACGTATTGATCAAGCGTGGGAAATGATGCGGAAATGTCGCTGCCGGTAAAGTTAGCCACCCAGCCGTCCGGCGTGGTAAACAGGCGTATGCATTTAAACTGGGGATTCTCACCCATATCAAACCAGTGTGTGGTGTTGGCCGGTACGCTGATTAAATCGCCTTGTTCGCACAGTACGGCATACACTTTATCCGCGACATGCAAATAAAACAGGCCGCGACCTTCGATAAAAAAGCGCACTTCAAAATCATCATGAATATGTTCAGACAGAAATTTCTGCCGGAAGGCGGCTTTGTCGGGATGATCCGGGCTTAAGCTGATCACGTCAACAGACTGAAAACCGTATTGCTGTTTCAGGCGGTCGATGGAATCGCTGTAGGCTGCAAGCACGGTGTCCTGGTCGGCATCGGCAGTAAATTCACAGTTAGCTGTCCAGCGTTCAAACTGGACGCCTATGGCATTCAGCTGGGCCTGGATAGCGGTAAAATCGGTAAATATTTCGCCTAACTTAGACTGGTTATCGGGGTAAACGGTTAATGCGGTCATAGTCTTTTGACTCCGTGCAGTCGTAATTCACAATCAAATAAAAATTCCAGCGCCTCGAGATGACGCAGCGTTTCCTGTACTGAGCTGCCCCAGGTATAAAGTCCATGTCCAGCAATTATGTATGCATAGATGGCGCCGTGTTGGTCCATGTATTGATCCACTTGCTCGGCTAGGCGGGGAATGTTCTGGTCGTTGGCAAAAATCGGTATCACAACACGGCTTTCATGAGTATCAATGCCGGCCAAGGCTTTTAACAGCTCATAATCTTCCAGCGCGATTTCGGATTTGAAAAGCCGTGAACATAGCGTGGCATTAATCGAATGCGGGTGCAATACCGACTGAATCTCTGGAAATCGTTTATACAACGAGGTATGCAGCACCGTTTCCGCCGACGGCTTTTTACCATCCAGGGAGTTGGCATCGGCATCAATCAGCATAATATCATCCAGTTGCAAACGGCCTTTGTGCTTGCCGGAAACGGTAATGGCAATGGTGCCATCAGGCAGCCGTGCGGAAAAATTGCCGCTGGTTGCAGGCACCCAGCCTTTGCTGTCGATAAATCGACCGGCCTCAATCAGCTGATTGGCCAGGATGAAAAAGTCTTTGTTATAAGTCATGTCAGTTAGTTGCAAAGATTGATGCAGGATAAGCTCGGTAATTGTTCCGCATAACCCACAGGGATGTGGGGAAGGCAGATTTTACATTAATGCCATCGATGGCATGTAGTAGAGCAATGTAGGAGCAGTCGTCTCGAATAGATTATATTTAATATTTCTGATGATGATGGGATATTTTCCACTCCACCGGCATTTTCCATTCCTTCACAAAAGCGGCAAGGTCAGAGGCTGGCATGGGTTTGGCGATACCGTAGCCTTGTACGTGGTGGCAGCCCATCTGCAAAAGAGCGATGCCATGTTCGATCGATTCCACGCCCTCGGCGATTACCTGTCGCTGGAAAGATTCAGCCAACCCGATAATGCCTTGTACGATAGCCAAATCATCTTCGTCTTCCAACATATTACGCACAAAGGTTTGGTCGATTTTTAGTGTTTGCACGGGTAGATGTTTGAGATAGCTCAGCGAGGAATAGCCGGTACCAAAATCATCCAGTGCAAATCGTACGCCCAATTCTTGACAGTTTTTAATAACCTGAGATGTCAGCATCAAATCATGCAGCGCTTCTGTTTCCAATATCTCCAACTCGAAAAAAGCCGGTTTGGCAATCGGATAGCGTTCGAATGCGTAATAGAGTTGCAGGACAAAATCTTCCGCTTGTAGCAAACGGGTCGACACGTTAACACTGATTTGGAGCTGTAATCCCTGAATTTGCCATTTCTCTATGTGTTGCAAGGTCTTATCAATAATCCAGGAATCGAGTTTGATAGCAAATTCATTGTTCTCAATCAGCGGTAAAAATTCATCCGGCATGACCAATCCGCGTTCATGGTGTCGCCAGCGTATCAGCGCTTCTGCACCGAACACTATGCCTTGCTGCATATCGACTTTGGGTTGGAAAAAAAGTTCGAACTCATTATTTTCAAGCGCTTGCTCAATGTGGTTTAGGGCTGCGCGATGCGCGTGGAGTTGGCGATCCAGCTCTGAATCATAGATT
>JAQTLI010000010.1 GCA_028714995.1 Methylobacter sp.
CACTACTTTTCTGCACACAGCTTTAATTACAAAGGCAGACAACTGCGAGCAATCAATAAGTTTACAGCCAACTATCCCGGTGCAGAAGGCATGAAAACCGGATTCACCTGCGGCTCCGGCTTTAATTTGATTGGCGCAGCTCATCAAAATGGCAGGCATTTGATCGGCGTGGTAATGGGAGGTATGACCAGCAAAGAACGCTACCAGTTAATGATGCAGAAAATGGATGCCAGTTTTGCCAACCAAATCGATGATGGTCCTGTAAAGAACATTAACACCATGACTACAAGTTCAGCAGGCAGTCCGCCCTATCAACTTGACTGCGGCAATCGATCCTCTACAAATATGGTAGTTAAACATCATGGCAGTAAACATAATAATTTCAGTCGAGCACGGGCCACCAGCAATAGCGTTAGAAATACTTCACACAAAAATATTCATCTGGTAAAAACCACCAGCAAGCACCCGGTTAAGAGCAAAAGTATCAGCCGAGTCCGGACTACCATTAAGGGGACCAGCCCCAACAAAACTTACAGAAAAGCATCGAGCGCTCCCAGGACCCATGCCAGGATTGCAAGCAAACCCAAGGCTTAATTAATTGATTCCATTCAGTTGCCGTGAAATACGCAGTGAATATGGATTTACTCATAAGTCGTCTTTAAAAACTGCGGATTCAAACCATCGAGTGCGCAGCACCCTTCCCTTCAAGCAATTATTTCATCGAGCCCAATGCCAAGCTGAATCAGTAGCCTCACTGATTACGCCTCAAGAATAAGCTGTAAGCGCTATGTTTTTATTGAAAAAAGCTGCCTAATCTCCTATGCTCAGTTGGCTGCCGAGGTTTTAACTAGAAACTTAAACCTTGCACTAATCACTGCAACAGGAGGCTGTATGAAGATTGGTATTCCCAAAGAAATTCACGAAGGCGAAAAACGCGTAGCTACTACGCCTGAAGCCGCAGAACAAATTATAAAGCTGGGTTTTTCCGTCCTTGTCGAAAGCGGAGCGGGTGTGGGGGCGAATATTTCTGATGATGCCTACAAAGAAGTGGGTGTTGAGATAGTTGATAATGCCAAGACATTATGGAAAGACTCCGACATTGTCATGAAAGTTCGTGCACCTGAACGACATCCTGAACTGACAATCGATGAAATTGACCTGTTATCCGAAGGCGGCTGTTTAATCAGTTTTATATGGCCGGCTCAAAATGAAGAGCTAATGCAGAAACTGGCCGCCAAAAATGCCACTGTACTTGCCATGGATAGCGTTCCGCGCATGTCCAGAGCGCAAAAACTTGATGCACTCAGCTCCATGGCCAATATCGCAGGTTATCGGGCCATCGTCGAAGCCGCCCAGCATTTTGGCCGGTTTTTCACCGGACAGATTACCGCCGCAGGTAAAATTCCACCCGCCAAGGTTTTGGTCATCGGCGCAGGTGTCGCAGGTCTTGCCGCCATTGGCGCAGCAAAAAGTATGGGCGCTATAGTCAGAGCCTTCGATACCCGACCTGAAGTAAAAGAACAAATTGAAAGCATGGATGCCGAATTCCTGATGCTGGATTTCAAGGAGGAAGGTTCAGGAACCGGCGGCTATGCCAAAACCATGTCCAAAGAATTCATTGAAGCTGAAATGGCTTTGTTTGCCAGACAAGCGATGGATGTGGACATCATTATCACAACAGCATTGATTCCCGGCAAACCGGCTCCCGAACTGATCACTGAAGGCATGGTCAAATCCATGAAGCCAGGCAGTGTTATTGTCGACCTGGCCGCTGAACAAGGCGGCAATTGCGCGTTGACCGAGAAAGATCAGGTTGTCGTAAAACATGGTGTGACTATTATCGGTTACACCAATTTACCCAGTCGCTTAGCCAATCAGTCAAGCCAGCTATACGCAACCAACCTCAGACATTTGTTGACCGAGCTGTGTCCTGAAAAAAATGGCGAAATCAACGTCAACATGGACGACGAAGTCATACGCGGCGCTACTGTCATAAAAGAAGGCAAAATCACCTGGCCTCCACCGCCACCCAAATTGTCTGTCACCCCACCTCCGCAAACGGAAGCCCCGGCTTATGCCGCGCAGGAGCCACCTAAGGCGCAGCCAATCAAACAATTGTTGCCGCTCATTTTGGGTGGGTTGGCGTTATTTGCATTAGGTGCGGTAGCTCCCGAAGCTTTCATGTCGCACTTTACTGTGTTCGTGCTGGCCTGTTTTATCGGTTATCAGGTGATTTGGAATGTATCGCCCTCGTTACATACCCCGCTAATGAGCGTTACCAACGCCATCAGCGGCATTATCGTCATAGGTGCTTTGGTACAAGTATCAAAGCCTGACAACATTATCAGCATCTTGGCAGGGCTGGCCATATTCATCGCATCCATCAACATCGCCGGGGGTTTTTTAGTCACTCGCCGCATGTTGGAAATGTTCAGAAAATAAGGAGATTATGATGTCACATAGTTTAGTCACCATGGCTTACATTGCCGCCACCATTCTTTTTATTTTCAGTCTAAGTGGTTTAAGTAAGCAGGAAACCGCCCGCAGGGGTAATTATTACGGCATGCTGGGCATGGCCATTGCCATTGTTGCTACGGCGCTAAGCGGCCAAGTCACCAGTTATGGGGTATTGTTGGGCGCCTTAGTATTGGGTGGCGCCATAGGTACAAGAGCGGCATTAAAAGTTGAAATGACGCAAATGCCGGAATTAGTGGCCATCATGCACAGCTTGGTGGGCATGGCAGCAGTATTGGTAGGTTATGCCAATTTCATGGATACTTCCAACCCCCTTATCGGCGTAGAAAAAACCATCCATGAAGTTGAAATTTATATCGGCATACTGATTGGTGCAGTCACATTTTCGGGATCGGTGATTGCCTTTTGCAAGCTCAGTGAAAAAATCAGCGGCAAGCCTTTATTGTTGCCTGGCCGACACTGGATGAATTTAGTTCTGTTGATTGCCGCCGTCGTTTTTGGCGGGATATTTTTACAACAAACCGAAAGCGGCGCTGGCATTCTGCCATTGGCAATAATGACCGCCATTGCCCTGATTTTTGGCGTACACATGGTCATGGCTATTGGCGGTGCCGATATGCCGGTGGTTGTGTCCATGCTCAACAGCTATTCCGGTTGGGCGGCCGCAGCGACCGGCTTTATGCTGAGTAACGATTTACTGATTGTTACCGGCGCATTGGTCGGCAGCAGCGGCGCGATTTTGAGCTATATCATGTGCCGTGCCATGAATCGGCATTTTTTGAGTGTTATTGCCGGAGGTTTCGGTACAGGCGCAGGCGGTCCGGAGGCAGTCATAGAAGGGGAAGTGCAGCCTATTGATGCGCAAGAAACTGCACAATTATTGCTGGACGCAAAAAACATCATGATCATTCCAGGCTACGGCATGGCGGTCGCGCAGGCCCAACACACCGTGAATGAAATTACCAAACTGTTGCGGGAAAAAGGCAAAAAGGTCGGTTTCGGTATTCACCCGGTTGCCGGAAGAATGCCCGGCCACATGAATGTATTGTTGGCCGAAGCCAAAGTGCCTTACGACATCGTTTATGAGATGGATGAAATCAATGAGGATTTCCATAATGTTGACGTTACCATCGTCATCGGTGCCAATGACATTGTGAACCCATCGGCATTGGATGACCCCAACAGCCCGATTGCCGGTATGCCGGTACTGGAATGCTGGAAAGGTGGAACCACCATCGTGCTTAAACGCAGCATGGCATCTGGCTATGCCGGCGTAGGAAATCCTTTGTTCGTGAAGGAAAACACCCGCATGCTGTTCGGCGATGCCAATGCGACCATGCAGGCGGTACTGAAGGAGTTGAAAGGTTAGGACTCAGGTAGGCTGGGTTGACAAAACCCAGCCTACCAAGCTGAGAAGCAAAAGCCGATTAAGCTTTTTTCATGAAACAGGTTTTGAATACAAGGCCTTTTGCTTTGTCAGTATTGCACTTGATATTCTCTTCATCGTCTTCAACAAGGCAAAGCCCCTACAATTCCCGCGTCGCACTGAACTTGATGTCAGGCCAGCGTTCTTCAGTCAGTTGCAGATTTACCCGGCTATTGGCCACATAAACCAGATAACCGCCGCCGTCTTCGGCAAGATTTTCAAAAGCCTTGTTTTTAAATTCTTCCAGTTTGGCAGGTTTATCAGAGCTTACCCAACGCACGGTTGAGATGGGCACAGCATCATAGACACATTCAACATTATATTCGCTTTTAAGCCTGAAAGCCGTTACGTCAAACTGCAAAACACCGACTGCACCCAAAATAAGGTCATTGTTTTTTAACGGCCTGAATAACTGGGTCGCGCCTTCTTCTGTCAGCTGCACCAGTCCTTTTTGCAGCGCTTTGGCTCTTAGCGGATCTTTTAACACCACGCGACGGAATAATTCCGGCGCAAAATAAGGAATGCCGCCGTATTTAAGCATTTCGCCCTGCGTGAAAGTATCGCCGACCTGAATCGTGCCGTGGTTATGCAAGCCGATGATGTCGCCGGGGTACGCTTCCTCCACGCTTTTGCGGGTGTCAGCCTGGAAGGTAATGGCATTGGCAACCTGAACACTTTTACCGATGCGGACATGATGAATCTTCATGCCTTTGTCGAATTTACCGGAACACACTCGTAAAAATGCAATCCGGTCCCTATGAGACGGGTCCATGTTGGCCTGAACCTTGAAAACAAAGCCAGTGAACTTGTCCTCTTCAGGTAAAACCACGCGCTGCTCGGCCTGTCTTGGTCTGGGCGACGGTGCGTATTCGGCAAAGGCATCGAGCAATTCGATAATACCGAAGTTGTTAATGGCCGAACCGAAGAAAACCGGCGTGAGCTTGCCTGCCAGATAATCCTCAAGATCGAATTCATGGCTGGCGCCTTTGACCAAATCTATTTCTTCCCTGAGTTCTTCAGCCTGATCTTGCAGCAATTCATCCAATTTCGGGTTATTCAAGCCTTTGATGATTTCAGCTTCGGCAATTTTCCCGCCATGCTGGGCACTGAACAGATGAATTTCATCCTTGTACAGATGATAAACACCCTTAAAGCGTTTGCCCATGCCTATAGGCCAGGTCATCGGTGCGCATTTGATTTTCAGGACATGCTCGACCTCGTCCATTAGTTCAATTGGTTCGCGCCCTTCCCTGTCCAGCTTGTTGATGAAGGTAAGAATCGGTGTAGTGCGCAGACGGCAGACTTCCATCAGGTTGATAGTTCTTTCCTCAACACCTTTGGCAACGTCAATCACCATCAGCGCAGAATCGACCGCCGTTAAGGTGCGATAAGTATCTTCGGAAAAATCTTCATGACCCGGGGTATCGAGCAGGTTAAGAATGCAGTCTTTATGTTCAAACTGCATCACCGAAGTAGTTACAGAAATACCCCGCTCCTTTTCCATTTCCATCCAGTCGGATGTCGCATGGCGCGCCGCTTTGCGCCCTTTAACAGAGCCCGCAAGCTGAATGGCGCCACCGAACAGCAATAGCTTTTCAGTGATGGTGGTTTTACCTGCGTCAGGGTGAGAGATGATAGCGAATGTGCGACGACGTTGCAGTTCTGAAAGAGTTGCTGACATGCTTTTGATTTACTGGGAGACCTAAGAAAACTGTTAATTATAACTTATTATTCTAGGTCATGTGTTTTCAATATATTGGACTACTGAGAAATACCTGAACAATGGATTTTGGTTGCGAAGTAACCACAGAGCCGTTAACTATGAGCCAGATGGGCAGTTTTTTGACCACCATTGGCTAGAGATCATTTTCTGGTCTGGGTTCGCCATAAGTTCACGATTTCCTCCACATCAAGATCATCCGGCCCTTCCCGCCAGCTGGTGAAATAATCCACATCGTTACTTTTCGGCTCGGGATTCGGCTTGTAAATCTGTACGCGGGTGGGCAATGGCGCTGCTTCGCCTAAAACTAGCGCCTCACCCCGGCCCAGTGAACTCAATATATCCGTCAAGTCACCCTCGGCTTCAGGCACCAGGCCTCTGATATAGGCCTGGTCATCGGGGTTGGTAGTGCGCAGGCAAATGAAGGAACTGCATTGCGACAACATGGTTTCTGATAACTCGGTAGGCCGCTGGCTGATGACACCAATGGAAACACCATATTTACGCCCTTCCTTGGCGATGCGCTCCATCATCTTTTTGGTGCCCTCAAACTGTCCGTCTTTTTCCCTGGGAATGTAGGCATGGGCTTCTTCACAGATCAGCGTAATGGGAAAGTCGCGTCGCTGGGGATTCCAGTAATTAAATTCGTAAGCTAACCGGCCAACCTGGGCGGAAACGGCGGGTCTGACGTCGGTGGGCACGGAACTTAAGTCAACGATGGTGATATTGGCTTTTTTGGAGCCCAGCCCCACAAACTGGCGCAATAAATCCGCCATGCTTGCAGAGTTATTGCGTGTTTTGGGTTTCAGTAAGAAGTCATATCGAACATCATTGAACCTACTTTGCATTCTGATCAGGAATTCATCAAATTGCCCGAATAAGGCTCCTTGCACTTTGCCGAAATCCTTTCTTTCTTCGTTGGCAGCTTTAAATTGCATATACATTTCAGCCAGGGAAAAGTAGATGGGCGTGTCGATAGAGACGGAAGCCAGACCGATTTGCTTGGCTTCCTTGCGCTTGAGCTGCTGCAACACCTCACGCATGAAAGACATTTGTATGGATGCACCGTTATCACTGCGGTCTATGAATAAATCCACCAGTTCGGCATAGGTCATCATCCAGTACGGCATTTCCATTTCCATGGCATCAATATAATTGACTTGGGTCTCGGAAAAGGCTGATTGCAGCCCGCCGTTCTCATCCTTCCAGCAATATTCGCCATGCAAATCCAGCATGATGATATGGCTTTTAGGCATGGCTTTGATGGTGTTTTGAATCAGGCTGGTGACGGTCCATGACTTGCCTGAACCGGACTGTCCGACAATGGCGAAATGCCGACCGAAAAGAGCGCGGGGATCGAGGCTTAAATGGTAGTCTTTATGCGAAGACAATTGCCCGATGAAAAATTGGTAATCCCTGAATTTCGAGAAAATGGCATTTATTTCTTCCATGCCCACGGCGTAGACTTTAGCGCCGGGTGTCGGGTAATGGCGCACACCGCGGATAAAAGAGCCGTTCGGCTGAATCTCGCCCACCGGAATCAGGGAAATAAAACGGTCCGTCTTGCGCACATCGACACTATCAAAACGGTCGTTTTCCCACATCTTGAACACCAGCGCCAGTACGCCAATATTCGCCTGCCTGATAACAACATATGAACCGATGTGACCGGCCAGTATTTCCTCATCGCCGACTTTAATAATGGGTATATCGCTTGAGTGTTCTTCAGCCATTCTGGCATCCATGCCATCGCCTCGGACTTCAGATAAATAGCCGATCAGGATACTGGGTTGTTGTGCGGACATTATTTGACTCTTGTATTTAAAAAAATAATACAAGCTTAGATCAGTTTCACAGAGTTGGAACTTTAATTCGATAAAGTATTATCTATCCACTCATAGAGTTCCGTCATGGCAGGATCGCATTTGCAGCAGCTTGTGCCGCAAGAGGAGTCCACGGACAGTTTGCGCACCTTGCCTTTGCTGATCCATTTGCCAAGCATGCCTCGCAGGGCATCGGCATCCATGTTGAAATGAACGACCAAATCAGCCAGAGCTACTCTGCGCTGTTGTATTAAGTAGCCTCTCAGATCAGATAAAATCACTTGAAGACTCCTGGCTTGGTTTTACGACCGTTGCGACGGTATTTTTTCCAAGCAGCCACAATCCGAACAATACCAATGAAAATGCAAAAATTAATCCCGTTATCCAGACCAGAGAATACTCAGGGTGCTGGCTGTAAGTCATGGCCTGATAAAATATGGTTGCAGTCATATAAGCGATGCCGGTAGTCCAGAACAGCACAAACAAAGTCCAATTCAGATTGGTTTCCCGGTAGATTGCAGCGGTTGCCGCGACACAAGGCGCATACAGTAAAATGAATAACAGATAGGCGAAAGCACCTGCCTTGCCATCAAAACTAAGCTGCATGGCGGCGAAAGTGCCTGTATTAACCTCTTGCTCGGTAGCTGCAGCATCAAGATCACCCACAGCACCGATATTCAGCCCGAGCGGGTCTAAAAGATTATCCGCAACATCCCGTAATTTTTCAGGTACGGTTAAACAGGCGTCAATTAAAGCCTGTTCAAGATTGAATGGCGCCTTGTCAGCGGCGGCTGAATCAGTCGCCGCAAGCTGGCTGTACAAGGCATCCAGCGTTCCGACCACGGCTTCTTTGGCTAAAACGCCAGTAAAAATACCAACCGTTGCAGGCCAGTTGTCATTTTCTATGCCCATAGGCTTAAACGCCGGTGTCAGGCCACGGCCTATCTCGCTTAACACCGATTTATTGCTGTTTTCCTGTCCGAATGTGCCGTCTGTGCCCAGCGCATTCAGAAAGTTCAGGACTAACACCATCGGCACAATAACCTTGCCTGCGTTGAACAAAAAGGACTTGAGTCGATCCCAGGTTCTTATAAAAACGCCGCTCAACGTAGGCATATGATAAGCCGGCAATTCCATAATAAAAGGCGCGGATTCACCTTTAAACATAGTATGGCGCATGATTAAACCAGTCAATACCGCGACTGCAATGCCCAACAAGTACAAGCCAAAAACCAGATTCTGGCCGCCGACGGGGAAAAATGCGGCGGCGAATAATGCGTAGACAGGCAATCTGGCGCCGCAGGACATGAACGGGTTCATCAGGTTGGTCAATATCCTGTCGCGCTGATTTTCCAGCGTCCGCGTCGCCATAATCGCCGGCACATTGCAGCCAAAACCGACAATCATCGGTACGAAGGATTTGCCGGGCAAGCCGATCATGCGCATAAACCTGTCCATGACAAAAGCCGCTCTGGACATGTAGCCGGAATCTTCCAGCGCGGATAGAAACATAAACAAAAAGCCGATGATAGGGATAAAGGTGGCGACTACCTGAATGCCGCCGCCTACGCCATTGGTGATTAATACAATCAGCCATTGCGGCCAGTTCAGGTCAGTGAGAACCAGACTCAGGCCGTCAATCAATAAAGCGCCTACGGATTGACCAAAAAAATCGACGAAGGCGCTACCGATATTGATGGTGAACATGAACATCGCGTACATGACCAACAGGAAAATCGGGATGCCCAGAAAGCGGTTCAATACGATGCTGTCGATTTTATCGGTAGTGTGCCGATCCACTTCGTTTAGTTTGCAGACTGCGCCATTGGTTAATTCATTGACGAATCCGTAGCGGGCATCAGCCGCAAGAATGTCTATTTCATCATCCGTTTCTGCTTCTACCAGGCGCTGTAATTGTGCAACTGTCGGTAGCAAGGCGGTTCCGGCAATCTGTTTGGCCAGGGTATCGTCTTCCAGCAGCCGAACGGCCAGCCAGCGCAGATCGCAATGGTGCTGTTGTGCAGCCTTAACCAACAAGGGCGAAATGTCATTGATAGCTTGCTCAAGCGCGGGGATATAGCTGATTTTCACCGAAGGGATCGGCTTGGTGATGGCGGCGCTATTAATTGCCGTCTTTAATGTGCCGATACCGCCCTTGGTCGAAGCGGTAATCGGAATAACCGGGCAACCCAGAAGGAGCTCAAGAAAATCGATATCGATTTTAATGCCGCGTTGTTTAACGGCGTCCATCATATTAAGGACTAAAATCATTGGCACCCGCATCTCGATAAGTTGCGAGGTCAAATACAGATTTCGCTCCAGATTGGAAGCATCCACAATGTTAATAATTAAATCGGCCTGTTTGGAGGCGACATAATCACGGGCGACTTTTTCATCCAAAGAAACCTGATCGTCGGCGGCTTCCAAAGAATAGGTGCCAGGTAAATCGACTAATTCAATTAATTTATGATCGAAGCGGTATTCACCGGTTTTTTTCTCGATCGTAACGCCGGGCCAGTTACCGACATGCTGTCGGGCACCGGTAAGCGCATTAAACAATGTGGTCTTGCCACAATTTGGATTACCAACAACGCCAACCGTAAAATTAGTTTTCATCAGAGTTTCTCTATCAATAATATTGCTGCTTCATCCTTGCGCAAGGTTAATGAAAATCCGCGTAATTTTATTTCAACCGGGTCTCCCATAGGCGCAAAACGGGTAACACGAAACTCGGTTCCCGGCGTCAAGCCCATAGCCAGCAGACGCTTGCGATAAGCCTTGCCCGATTGTTCAAAGCCAACTATCTTTCCTGAATCACCCACGGCAAGATTTTTTAAGCTTATTGTCATAAATTATGTATTGAAATAAAGGACATTAGAAATCAGTCATTAGAAGTTATCAATAATCATTCTCATTAAGATAACTATATCATAACTCTAATTTTTATTTTTGTATTTTTAAGCGAGGTTTGCGGGGCAAGAATCAAGTGCTAAAACTTAGGGAGGAACTAGATAAGCAAGCTGAACGGTTGGACGGTTACCCTATCACCTGCTTGCATGCCGTTGCACTCGGAAGCCAAAACAATGTAACAATTGGCCTGACTCATTGAGCTGAGTATATGTGAGCCTTGTTTGTCAGCAGAGGCTACAAAAAACTCGCCGTTATCGTCCTGCGTAAGAATGCCGCGCTGGAATTCCTGCCGCCCCGGCGCTTTTTTTAGTGCACTTATGCAAGTCGCCATTAATTGCAGAGGTTTGGAATATGGTGCACCGGACAGTTGTTTTAGCGCAGGCGATACAATCTGCTGAAAGGTTGCAACGACAGCAACCGGGTTGCCGGGCAAGCCAAAAAAATAACACTGCCCTATTTTGCCAAATGCCAGCGGTTTCCCTGGTTTTATCGCTATTTTCCAGAAATTCACTTCCCCGCAACTTTCCAGGATTTCTTTGACATAATCGGCTTCACCTACCGAAGCGCCGCCTGTGGTAATGATTACATCGTAGTTTTTAGACGTCTCAACAAGGCTGTCTTCAAGCTTTTGTTTATCGTCGGGAATAACGCCCAAATCGGCAACACTGTAACAGGCATCAGCCAATAAACCGTTTAAGGTATAACGGTTGCTATCGTATATTTTTCCGGATTCCAGAGGCTGGCCTAATGCTGTAAGCTCATCACCCGTGGAAAAAAAAGCGATCTTTACTGGCTGCCTCACTGTAACATCACAAATACCAGCAGAAGCCAGTAAACCAAGGTCTACTGCTGTCAATATTTTGGGATGGGTGCACAACAAACCCCCTTGTTTAATATCTTCTCCAACCTCCCTGATATTCTGATGTGCTTTTGTGTCCGCTGGAAAATGTATGTTTTTCTCCTGAACCTGCACATGTTCCTGCATAATGACTGAATCGGTTTCTGCAGGCACTACCCCTCCTGTGAAAATGCGAATGCATTGCCCCGGCTTCAGTTGTCCTTGAAATGGCCGTCCAGCCCAGGAAGTTCCTACCAAACTGAGTGTAAATTCTTGCTTCTGAGCCATATCGCTACTGGCAAAGGCATAGCCGTCCATTGCTGAGTTTCTGTCATGAGGAATATTGATCGGGGAATAAACCGGTTCCGACAGCACTCGCCCCAAAGCATTTTTCAGCATTACTTTTTCTGTACCACTTACAGGTTGGATAGCTGCTTTAATTTTTTCCAGCGCTTCTTTAAGCGATAGCATTTGCTTCGCTTCTCGGCTACATGCGTCAATCATGGTTTTTCATAAAATGGTTTTGAATATATGCAGCAATCATTTCAGGCTGGTTTATATCCAGTTGAGTCAGATAAGTTGGTGTATCCAATGTGCAGTCTGTGGCAATTGCAACAATGTCAGGATCGTTTGGGTAAAGTAATGGATTATCAAGCGATGATCGATGCAATTCGATCTTTGGGAATTTTTCTGCCCTAAAACCTTCAACCAGGATCAGATCCAGTTCAGACTGGTCGAATAGTTTTAACTGGTCTTTCAGTTGAGGTTCTTTTTCTGAAGTGAGTTCGGTGATAATTGCGCGTCGGTGTTTGGATACCAGCATAACCGGCGATGCGCCCGCTTCCCGCAAGCGAAAGCTGTCCTTCCCCGGCTTGTCAATTTCAAAATCATGATGACTATGCTTGATTAAACCAATGTGCAGTCCTTTATGTTTTAGGACCGGGATTAATCTGGTCAGTAACGTTGTTTTCCCTGTTCCGCTTGCAGCGGCAAAGCCTAAAATTGGAATTTGAGCATTCTGCATAGTAATCAAATAATCAGACTAGTATCGTGAGATGTCATATTCTAAGGTATTATTTAAAGAACCACTATTTGAGCAATCTTAAACAGACATTATTCCAGGAGAAAACATTGATTCGAATTTATCTGGTTTTGTTGCTTATCATCATTGCATTTTTTGCCTTACGCACGTTTTTAAAAACCTCTCCGACCGTATTAGCCCGGTACATCAAGGTCTTATCGTTATGTATTGTCGGCAGCATTTTAATTTATTTAGGTGTAACAGGACGTTTGAGCTGGCTTTTTGCTCTGGCAGGTGTTGCGATTGCTTTTATGGTTAGGTTAATGCCGGTACTGCTGCGTTATGCACCCCATTTACACAAACTATGGTCACATTTTAATGCTGCAAAACAGAACACGTCGCAACGGCAAAGCTCTGCCAGACCTAAAGGGAATATGTCTTTTGAAGAAGCTTATGAGGTGTTAGGGTTAAAAACAGGTGCATCTGAACAAGAGATCATCGCCGCTCACCGTAAATTGATGCAAAAAATACATCCAGACCGTGGCGGATCGGATTATTTGGCAGCGAAAATAAATTTGGCTAAACAGATATTGCTGAAAAAATAAGCTTCTCTATGTATTCCTGTCATTTAAAGCTGTTTTTTATTGTCATATCAATAATGCTATCGGCTTTACTAAATGGGTGCTCACAACCGGGATATCAGGCACCGCTAAGTTCATATAATACGAATACTACTGAAAACAGGAAAACATATAAAAAACAACCAATTAAAACTGCACCTGCACCTACAAAAAAAATAAACAGCCCGCCAAAAAACTCCTTTATTACTTTTTATAAAAAAAGCCAACCCAGTTACAGTCCTCCATATACACAACCAAAAAGCACACCTCCGGCAAGAAAAAACGGAAGTAGTTCACAAAAAAAACCAATTATTTCAACTGATAATGAAATAATGTTAAATTTAAACTTCAAATGGCCGATTAAAGGAAAAGTCGTAAAGAATTTTTCCCAATCCGCTAATAAAGGGATTGATATTGCCGGTAAACTTGGACAAGCAGTAACTGCTGCTGAAGCTGGAAAGGTTGTTTATAGCGGACAGGGTCTACTTGGCTACGGTAATTTGCTGATTATCAAGCACAATGATATGTATTTAAGTGCTTACGCAAATAACAGCAAATTACTTGTTGCAGAAGGACATAGTGTAAAAAAGGCCCAAATCATTGCACTCGTTGGTCAAGTCGGATCGAACCATGCGTCATTGCATTTTGAAATAAGAAAAAACGGAATACCGGTAAATCCACTCAATCTTTTACCGGGAAAATGATCAACAAGGCCACTTCGGCCTAAGCCGATTAACTTGGAGGCTAATATGAAGGAAGAATTAGTTGAACACTTGGATGAAGATGTATGCGTGTTGTTTGATGATGATTTGTCTTTTGAGGACGAACTTCAGACCAATTCCGCTATAGATGACCCAATTGAAGTTGATGAGATAATCCCAGTTGAATCGCGACACGAAAATAATTGGGACGCAACCCGATTTTATTTAAATGAACTCTCACGCTCACAATTACTGACCGCTGATCAGGAAAAACTCTACGGCGCAAGGGCTTTGCTCGGCGACGAATCTGCCCGCAAAATCATGATCGAAAGCAACTTACGTCTGGTTGTAAAAATTTCCCGCCGTTATCTGAATAGAGGCTTGCCGTTACTGGACTTAATTGAAGAAGGCAATCTGGGCTTGATCCGTGCCGTTGAAAAATTTGATCCTGAAAGAGGCTTCAGGTTTTCAACCTATGCGACCTGGTGGATCAGGCAAACTATTGAACGGGCGATAATGAATCAAACGAGAACCATCAGGTTACCGATTCATATTGTTAAAGAAATGAATACTTATCTTAAAGCTCAGCGATATTTAGCCCAATTATGCGATCATGAACCTAGTGCTGAAGACATAGCTGAACATCTAGCCATACCTGTAAATAAAGTTGAAAAGATGCTCAAACTTAATGAACGGGTAACCTCAATTGATATTCCTGGATGCAAGGATTTTGACACACCCTTAGGTGAATCAATTTCTGACAGCGACAGCCTGTCACCTTCTGAAAAATTACAACAAGACAGCATTAAAGAAAATATCGCCCGATGGATATTTCAACTTCCTGAGAAGCAGCGCGAAGTTATTTGCCGCCGCTATGGTCTTTGTGGTTATGAAGGATCAACTCTTGAACAGGTCGCTCAAGAGCTGGGCGTGACCAGAGAACGCGTTAGACAGATTCAAATGGATGGCTTAAAAAGAATGAAAGAAATTCTTGAGTTAAGCGGTTATTCTTTTGATGCCATTTTTAATTAAAAGCATTTTGCAATGGCCAATCCCTGTAGTTGAAAACTTGCCCTTGTTCACGGACTGTTTCACAAGCGCTGGGTGATATTTCAGCAATTAGCCATTGTGTGGCGTTAAGCTCACCAATGGCTAAGATACCGTTATCAGGAAAGCCGCGATCAACAGGTGTGTAAATAGCCGCAGCACCTGTATTCACATCTAACGCTTCCGACCATGCGGCTTCACCTACGATAGAAGATTGAACGACATAACACTGGTTTTCCAGGGCCCTAGCCTGACAACCTATTTTGACCCGGTGATAACCGGCAAGCGTGTCGGTGCAGCTGGGCACTAAAATCAAATTCGCCCCCATTTCAACCTGCTTTCTTGCCAATAGAGGAAATTCACTGTCATAGCAGATATTGATTGCGATTTTTCCGTAGTCGGTATTAAAACACTTTAATTCCTTACCGCCTTTAATCAGCCACTGCTCGTTTTCAAAACGGGTCATTATCATTTTGTCCTGATAATCATAGCGACCATCAGGCATAAACAGATAAGCCCGGTTTCGGTAAGCACCCGTATTAACACGCACCGGGAACGTTCCGGCTTGGATATAACACTGATTTTTTTGAGCTAATGCTCCAAATAAATCGACAAAGTGGTCATGTAATGACTGCATCGCGGTTAATTGTCTGCTTAAGGATGAATATATCTCCTTGCTGAATAGCGACGCCAGTTCCATACTGAAATACTCAGGGAAAAGCAGAATCTTCGCATCTTGTGATACAGCCTCTGCAACCCACTTTTCGATTTTGCCTTGATACTGTTTCCAGTTTTCCAGAAAACTAATGTCGTATTGGGCGGATGCAATTTTAACGTTCATGTTTGAGCCAGAATGTCATGGGTTTAGGTGTTTCTTCAGTGTCATCGAGATCTTTCCAGGTATAAGTGGTGGTAAGTTCAGGATGTTTAAAATAGCCGCGTTTATTCCAGAACTGATCAAGCGGAACATAATCAGCGGGTCGACGCGGATGATCTACAGGCCGTTCTACACAACAAAAACAGATGTACTTAAAGCCGCCCAAGGCCTCAGCATGCGCTTCTCTCTCCTCAAAAAACCGGACACCTATACCCAGGCCCCGGTAATTCTTATCCAGCACTGATTCACTGCAATAAAAAACATCATCGAGGTTATAACCATTTTCTATAAATGGCTTTTTAATCTCATCTGTTTCAAATTTCATCGGAATTGCTGTAGACGCTCCAACAACTTTATCACCATCAAAAGCTATTACGATGACACTTTCGGGACAATCGATATATGTCTGCAGGTATTTTTTTTCATAATCAAAATCCCCGTCGTACAAATAGGGGAAATCACGAAATACTTCAATTCTAAGACGGGCAAGTTCAGGAATATATTGCTCCAGAGCTGCACCGCTCCATCTTTCAATGCGAATATTTTTGGACATGGTGTAAATAAAAGCGGTCAAAAATCGCATTTTAGCCGAACTGTTCATCGTTTGCGTAGTTTATTAGCTAAATAAAACAACCATTAATAACCAAGCATTAGTCGTAGATCTCGAAAGGGGCTGCCCGTATTCAAAGAGTAGCAATTATGAGATGATATTAAATGTAATTAGCCTAGCGTGTTTCAGAACACCCTCCTCCAATATTTTTTACTTTACCGCTTTTAATATATATGAAAACTGCTTCCATCGTTGCATTGGTTATTTTACTTAATGGCTTTTTTGGTTGGTTAAATAACTTGCCTCAGGATGTAGGATCAGACGTTCCTGAAGGAAAACTCAACAGTTTGTCCTTTGCCCCATTTCGGGAAGGCCAAGGCCCTATGGATGAAATATTCCCTACACCCGAGCAAATTGATGCTGATTTGCGTCTGATGGGTGAAAAGACTCACACTATTCGTACTTATGCTAGTCACGAAGGTAATATGCCAAACATACCCGCGCTGGCACAAAAACACGGCCTTAAGATGATTCAAGGCGCCTGGTTAGGCGCTTTAAAGGAAGACAACAAAAAAGAAATCGATGAAGTCATTCGATCTGCCAACGCATATCCCGATGTAGTCAAGCGCGTTATTGTCGGCAACGAAGTGTTGTTAAGGGGCGATTTGGAACCGGAAGAGCTGATTGAATACATACGCGAAGTAAAACGCTCCGTTAAACAGCCGGTTTCTTATGCCGATGTTTGGTCTATGTATATGAAGTATCCGCAACTCATCAAAGAAGTGGATTTCATTACCATCCATATTTTGCCCTATTGGGAAGATGAACCCATTACGGTCGAACAAGCACCGGCACATGTTGAGCGCATTTATAAGCAGGTTAAACAAGAGGCAGATTCCATTGCTCCCGGTAAACCCATACTTATCGGCGAATCAGGCTGGCCTGGCGAAGGTCGTCAACGTGGCTGGTCTGTACCGAGCATCGTAAACGAAGCAAAATTTATCCGCGAATTAATTAAAGTGGCCAATAAAAACGGCTTTGATTACAACATCGTGGAAGCATTTAATCAGTCATGGAAAAGTGAGCTTGAAGGCGTGGTCGGTGCTAACTGGGGGCTTTACTCCGTCGATCGTAAAGAAGTTTTTCCTTTAACCGGCAAAGTCTACGAAAATCCTGACTGGCTTAAGGGACTTGTTGCTTCAACCCTGCTTTTTCTAGTCATTGTTGTCTGCTCCTGGAAAAAATTACAGACATTATCTGAGATCGGAAG
>JAQTLI010000011.1 GCA_028714995.1 Methylobacter sp.
GCATCGCTACGCGCAGGACAAAGAATAAATACCCGGATTATTCAGCCTAGTGACAAGGCAGCGTTTAAAATTCCTAATGCGTCTATTGCCCAGAACGAAGGCAAAGCCTTTATTTTTATCCGCAATCAACAGGGATTTTTGGTTACCCCGGTTACCGTAGTCGGTAAACAGGATAATGAGTCGATTATTAGCGGTGAGTTCACCGGTAATGAAGAAATAGCCGTCAAGGGTGCTGTCGCACTCAAAGCAAACTGGCTGGGACTGGGGAGTGAAGAATAATGGGTAATTTGATTCGCTTTGCACTGGGCCAGAGGATACTCATTCTTTTGTCTGTATTGCTGCTATCAGGCGGCGGCTATTATGCCTTTAAAAATATTCCGATTGATGCCTTCCCCGAAGTTTCGCCGACGCAGGTAAAAATTATCGTTAAAGCCCCCGGCATGACGCCAGAAGAGGTCGAAGCCAGAATCACCGCGCCCGTCGAAGTCGAACTGCTGGGTATTCCGCATCAAACCATGCTGCGCTCCATTGCCAAATACGCGCTAACCGATATTACGGTTGATTTTGAAGAAGGCACGGATATTTACTGGGCGAGGCAGCAGATCGCAGAACGTTTAAATACTATGTGGGGAAATTTGCCGGCGGGTGTCGAGGGCGGCATCGCTCCGATGACCACGCCCTTAGGTGAGATGTTTATGTTTTCCATTGAGGGAGGGGATTTAACCCTGATGGAGCGACGTAGTTTACTGGATTGGGTGATACGTCCTGCGTTACGCACTGTACCTGGCGTTGCTGATGTCAATTCATTGGGCGGACTGGTCAGAAGTTTTGAAGTTATCCCCGATAATATACGCATGTCGGCCAGAAATATCAGTATCGATAAGCTGATGCATGCATTACAAAGCAATAACCGTAATGATGGTGCCGGACGCATGACTGATGGAGAGGAAGCGTTGATTGTGCGTGCCGAAGGCCGAATCAAGACCTTAGCCGATGTGGCTACCATCGTGGTTGATAACAGCGGCGGTATTCCGATTACGGTCGGCGATGTTGCAGAAATTAAAATCGGCGCTCTAACCCGCTATGGCGCGGTCAGCAAGAACGGCGTGGGCGAATCTGTCACCGGACTGGTGCTGAGTTTGCGCGGCGCGAACGCCAGACAAACCATTGCCGGTATAGAGAAAAAACTGGCTGACATCAGCGCAGGTTTCCCTAAAGGCGTTGAAGCCAAGGTCTTTTACAATCGCGGCAATCTGGTGGACAAGGCGGTTGATACGGTTTTACATGCCTTGATGGAAGCTATCGTGCTGGTTGTCGTCCTGCTGATTTTATTCCTGGGTAATTTACGTGCCGCTTTAGTTGTTGCTTTGGCATTGCCGTTGGCGGCTTTGTTCACCTTTATTCTGATGAATTATATGGGTATGTCGGCTAACCTGATGAGTTTGGGGGGGCTTGCCATTGCTATCGGTATGTTGGTCGATGCCGCCGTCGTGGTAGTTGAAAACCTCATCACTCACTTGGCGCACACAGAAAAAGCCCAGCGCCTGCCGCGGTTACATGTTATTTACCGGGCAACCCGTGAAGTTGCGGCACCGGTTACTTCCGGCATTTTGATTATTATTATTGTTTTCTTGCCGTTGCTGACTCTGCAGGGATTGGAAGGTAAATTATTTACCCCGGTTGCCTTGACCATTGTATTTGCACTCAGCGGATCATTGATCCTGTCGCTGACCGTTATTCCGGTGATCGCCTCATATCTATTGAAAGAAGTGTCGCATGAGGAACCCTGGCTGCCCAGACAATTGCAAAAACACTACCAGCCGGCTTTGTTATGGTGTCTGGAAAACAGTAAAAAAGTATTTATCGGGGCGGGTTCCTTATTGGCCGTGACCATGGTGGTCTTTACCCAGATAGGCAGTACTTTTATGCCAACCATGGACGAAGGCGACATTATTGTGCAGTTGGAAAAGCTGCCATCTATTACCTTGGAGCAATCCGTTGCTTTGGATGGCCAGGTACAAAAAAACCTGCTCAAACACATACCTGAAATAGAGACTATCAACTCGCGTGTCGGTTCTGATGAATTGGGCCTTGATCCGATGGGATTAAATGAAACGGATACTTTCCTGGTTCTTAAACCCAAAGACCAGTGGCGCATGGACAGCAAAGAGCAGTTGATTGAGGAGATTCGTAAGGTCATGGCTCAAACGCCGGGTATCGCCTTTGGCTTCACCCAGCCGATTGAAATGCGGATTTCAGAAATGCTCACCGGTACGCGCGGCGATGTGGCGGTTAAATTATTCGGATCGGATATTGCCGTTTTAAACGAAAAAGCTGAACAAATAGCTACGATTTTGAAGGGCATAAGCGGTGCTAGTGATGTGTTTGCAAAGCAAAACAGCGGCATGCAGTTTTTACAAATAACCATAGATAAATTGGCGGCCGGACGCTTGGGTCTGGACAGTGACAGCATTGAAACCCTGTTACGCGGTCAGATTGAAGGCTTGAATCTTGGCATAGTTCAGGAAGGCATTAAACGGACGCCGCTGATTTTGCGTGGCAGCAGTAATACGGCTAATTTCGATAATCTTCTAATTGCCTTGCCGGATGGAGGGCATGTGCCGATAACGGCAGTTGCCAGATTAGAAAAAGTAGAAGGTGTAGTATCCATAGGCAGAGAAAAAGGCCAACGTTTTGTGGTTATCCGCAGCAATGTACAGGACCGCGATTTAGTGGGGTTTGTGGATGAGGCCCGCAAGGCGGTTGCCGAAAAAGTTGAATTGCCGACCGGCTACACTATTGAGTTCGGCGGCCAGTTTGAAAATCAGCAACGTGCTGCAGCCACACTGTCGCTGGTTGTTCCTATCTCATTAGGCTTGATTTTTCTATTATTGTTTTCAACCTTCGGCTCAGTACGTCAGGCGGCACTGGTATTGTCAAACATACCGCTGGCGATGATAGGCGGCGTTTTTGCTTTATGGTTATCCGGTGAATATTTATCCGTTCCGGCATCGGTTGGCTTTATTGCATTGCTCGGTATTGCGGTGCTCAATGGCGTGGTTATGGTGAGTTACTTTAATCAGTTGTTAGCAACGGGTATGGAGTTGGCAAAAGTTGTGACGATTGGTTCTGCCCGTCGTTTAAGACCCGTCATGATGACGGCCAGTATCGCCGCCTTCGGCCTGATTCCGTTGTTGTTTGCAACCGGCCCAGGATCTGAAATTCAACGGCCACTAGCTATTGTGGTGATTGGAGGCCTGGTCTCATCAACCTTTTTAACCCTATTTTTATTGCCAATTTTGTTTAAATTATTTGGTGTGGCTCCAGAGGATAAGCAATGAACAACAGCAAAGAGTATTTGGTCACACTGAATGTGCCGACCGATCTTGAAGAAGTGGTGGTTGACTGTCTATTAACGGTGGAATCCGAGCACGGGTTCAGCAGTTTTCCTGTCAACGCGCATGATCATAAAAATATAGGGCTGTCATTAGCCGAACAGGTCAGCGGGCGGCAGAAAAAAATCCGCTTTCAGATGTATGTGCCGGAGCAGGGATTAGCCGCATTATTGGCGCAATTGAAAGCGGAGTTTCCCTGCTCTGGGATTAAATACTGGGTGCTTCCGGTGATTGAGTATGGGGTTATTTAAGGGAGTTTTTCACTGCGAAGAGGCGCGAGGAAAAAGCAAATAACTTCGTGCCTCGGCAACTGCTCCTGCGTTGCTCTTCCTCCTGCATCCGTGCAGTCGTTCGCGGTGTGATTTATCGTTCTTTACGAAAGCAGAGAGGCTAACAAAGGCCGCAGATTATGCAGCTGTCTTTGTCTGGTTAACCGGTTGGCAATGATGATGCTTTTTAATTCAGTCAGCGCCTGTTCAAAGACATCATTGACCACCAGATAGTCAAACTCATCGTGATGACGAATTTCGGTAACAGCGTCGCGCATCCGACGGGCAATGACTTGCTCGTCGTCCTGGCCGCGATTTCTGAGACGTTGCAGCAGGATCTCTGTCGATGGCGGTAATATAAAAATCGAGAGACTGTCAGGGAGAAGTTTTTTAATTTGTTGCGCACCCTGCCAGTCGATCTCAAGAATCACGTCAAAACCTTTTTTCAGATTTTCTTCTACGGTTTGTTGTGCGGTGCCGTAAAAATTATCAAAAACACGGGCATGTTCAAGAAATGCCTGTTTTTGCAGCATGGCTTGAAAATCTGCAACAGTGACAAAGTAATAATCCTGTCCATGCATCTCGCCTGGACGCATCTGCCGGGTTGTATGGGAGATTGATACGGTCAGATTATCCAAATCAGCAACCAGTTGTTTAACCAGGCTAGTTTTACCGGCACCTGAAGGTGCCGCAATAATATAAAGTTTGCCGTTATTCATAACGTCATCTGAATAGAGTGAATGAGTTGGAGGCTTGATAGCGTTGGCGGATTATTCAATATTGTATCTGAACCTAGATTGTGATTATAAGCAATTGCTTTTAAACAATTATAATTAATGTGCTTTAGTTGGTTGTGCACCCTTTGGTACACCTTTTTAATGTACTTACATGATACACGATAGGATTGGTTGGAAAAACTACGAGTATAAAAAAGCCGGAATGGAATTAACCGGCTTTGATTGTTACATCATCACATTACCCTTGTTTTAATTTTTACCGTAAATCTTAAGCACCAATTAATAAAGTGCAAAACAGCATCCAATTTTTCCCACTATTCAGCCCCATTTTCAAAGTTAAGGAAAACAGCGTATACATTAAAAACGATAAAATAGCGATTAACAACTGTCAAACTTTGACGCTCTTTTATTGTAAAACTGGCAAATTTTCAACGCTATTTGACACAACAGATACTTTAAAAACAATCCTATAGCAATGATTACTGGTCAAATTAAACGCTCTTTTCTGATAAAAACTGGTAAATTTTCCACGCTGTTTGACCGTAATAGACTTTATGTTGCATTCAGAATCGTTATACTAACGAGACAGAAATCCAACTCGCAGGACAGTTTATTTGCGAACAAGTCCTCCCGCTTATGGGAACTTGCCATAGAGTAATCCGGCGCACACTCATACCTCATAATGTTTGGCAAAAAAGTCCTTAACAATATTTATTGGCATTGCAGCTTAACTTCAGCGCAAAACGTAGAGGTTCAGCAACATATTGCCGAAGCCGAAACAGTGGATGGCTTGCAGCCCAATAGCGATTACAATATCGTGAAATACGCTATTAATGTTGGGACACTGTCATTATTATGGTATCCGGGCTTTTTTGAAGATCCTTTTCCCGCATTGGAAAAAAGCTACCATATTGACCTGAAGTCCAAGCGCGTTGTAAAACGCAACTATCTGTCATCAACTAACCCACCCATTCTGCACCGCAAAGAATTATTTCTTAGCCAGGATGACCCGCACATATCTCAATTTCAAGAACTGACAGCGGCTGCCGAACAACTTGGTCTATTCGACAATCCCATTCATATAGGCTTTAAACAAACCTGGGAAAACCTGATTTCCGAAAAAGGCTTTCAACTGATTGATCATCAATTTGTACCAATTGGTAATTTAGAAACCAATGATGATGAGCAGCAAGCCTTCGAACCGACTCAAAACTCAGCCATTGCCAGGCATTTAACCGCCCTTTCTCGCAGCAATTTGTCTGCACCGATGCAATGTTTGGCTCGGCATGGCTTTTTAGATTGCGTATTTTCCGTATTTGATTATGGTTGTGGTAAAGGTGACGATATTCGCAACTTAACCGCCAACGCTATTCCAGTGTCAGGTTGGGATCCCCACTATGCAGCCGATCAACCTAAACAACCAGCCGATATTGTTAATCTGGGCTTTGTTATCAATGTCATCGAAAGTTATCAAGAGCGTCTTGAGGCATTACTAGGAGCTTATAACTTAACTCAGCAAGTCTTAGTCGTATCGGCGATGCTGATTAATCAAAATGCTTTTAGAGGCCAGGCATTTAATGATGGTGTAATCACACAGCGCAATACTTTTCAAAAATACTTTACGCAAACAGAGTTAAAAGATTTTTTAAGCGACACCTTAGAAACGGATGCCATTCCGGTGGCACCAGGCATCTTTTTTATCTTTAAAGACCAAGATGCCGAACAACGCTTTTTGCTCAATCGACAGCGCAGTCACAGGAATGTTTTACGACTGTCTCACCGCTCATCAAATCCCGCGTTACCCAAGCTATCGCGTAACGAGAAAAAATATCTTAAATTTAAACATCAGATTGATCCGCTGTGGCAACAAACCTTGGAGTTAGGACGGTTACCGGAAAAAAACGAGATTGATAGCCTAATAGAACTGACTCAAAGCTTTGGAACCGTCAGTAAAGCCTTGCACTTTATGCTTGATCTGTTTGATGAAGCACTATTAGAACAAGCGAGACAAAACCGCATTGACGATTTGTTAACTTACTTTGCCCTGCAAACTTTTTCTAAACGTAGGGCTTACAAACACCTAGAAACTTCACTGCAAAAAGACATCAAAGCATTTTTTGGCGATTATAAAAATGCCATGGCAACGGCTCAATCGGTTTTATATCAAATTGGTAAACCCGAACTCATCGCCTCCGCCTGTCAACAAGCCACCGAACAAGGCTTAGGCTACCTCGATGAAGATGATGCCTTACATTTACATACCAGTATAGTGGAACAGCTTCCAGCATTACTACGCATTTATATTGGTTGCGCAACCGTGCTTTATGGCGACATAGAACAAACCGATTTAATCAAAATCCATAGCCAATCTGGCAAGCTTAGCTTAATGCGATACGATGATTTTCAGAATCAACCGTTACCGCGTTTACTCGAAAGGGTCAAAATCAACCTGCGCGAACAAACCTTTGATCTCTATCAATATGGCGAAGAATATGAACCAACCTATTTGTATTTAAAATCTCGATACATCAATGAAGAATTCTCCTACTATGCCGAACAGTTAAGTTTTGATGAACAATTGCAAGCCTTAAATTTATTCGACTTAAGCGGTTATGGACTCAACCCCGATGTCTTTCGTCAAATTTTAAATAATGCACGTTGGCAGATTGATGATTTTCGCTTAATTCGCAGCCAAAATACTCCAGACCTGGATAATTCCTGTGGACGTTATTTGACATATCGGCAATTGATAGAATGTGGTGAAACCCAGCAAATCAGCAAGTTAGCCAATCAGCCCAAACAACCCGATAGTTACACTGCGCTTTATGAACTAGCCACGCACATTCTTGATCCTGTCATTGACTATTTCGGCATGGTTAAACTAACTTATGGTTTTTGTTCGCACGAATTAGGAAAACTGATTAAAAAACGAGTTGCGCCCAAACTCGATCAACACGCAGCACATGAATTGAACAGCAAAAACAATTGTATTTGTCCTCGTTTAGGTGCGGCGGTGGATTTTATTATTGAAGATGAAAATATGCGCGAAGTCGCCGACTGGATTACAGAAAACACCCTGTTTGATAGGTTGTATTTTTATGGTGAGCATCGCCCGATTCATGTGAGTTTTAGTGCTGAACCGAAAGGCGAATATATTGATTTAGTCATTACAGAGAATGGGCGGCAAATGCCGAAAAAACGCTGTTAACAAGGCGTTGAAATTTATGAAGAATGCTAATTTTAAGACCAAATGAGAAATGCTGAAACAGCTCAGTGAATTACCCCATCCAATTACCGAGGGTCTCGTGCTCTTCGATGATGAGTGTGAGTTCAATACACTGATGCGCCAGGGAGTATTTGCCTGCACAGTAACCGGTGTATTCCCTATAATTGGTCCACTAAAACTGTCACCAGCCCAACATGCTGATTTCATCCATGTGCTGTCTATTCAGATCAGTGATAGCTTGGAGGATGCTGTTAGTGAACATATCTGTAATGAAAATAGGAGCAACTTTCTAATCCAACTACTTGACGTGATTGGGGAAGATGCTGTTAAGGAGATATTGCGGGTCAATTAGCCGCCAGGAAAAACCTTCTATGTCTTCCACGATATGGGTCGCAGGCAATCGGCTATGTTCCCTTCTTTAAAAGCCGCACACGAGCATTTCTTGAGTTATTTCATGGAAGAGGAAGAATGCATATGATGGCAAACCATGCATAAGGACGAGTTCATTGAGTGGACTCAGAGGGTTGGAATATTGGTGTGCTGAAGGTTCACGCCAAAGGATTGGTTGGGGGCTTATTACAAGCCACTTGAAGGGGTCGGACGGATAGTGTGTCGCTGAAGCTGAAAGCTAACAAGATGCCAAAATCGTTTATTTTTTATTTGTTTTGCTTATACAAAATTTAGCGATGGATCAACAGACAATAGAATTTTATAACAGTGAAGCTGAAAATGTGGTGCGGTTGCATTCCACCCTAACACCGCAGCGTATTTATCAGTTAATTAGTCGGTATTTTGTGCCTGGCGGTAAAACCGTTGATATTGGTTGTGGTACCGGGCGTGATACGCATTGGCTAAATCAACAGGGATTTCCAACTTTTGGCATTGATGGTTCGGTGGAAATGTTAAAGTTTGCGCAATCGTTTTATCCAGGCGATGTTTTTTTGCAGGATTATTTGCCAGATTTAAAAGTACTCAGTGACTTGCGTTTTCAAAATATTCTCTGCTCGGCGGTGTTAATGCACTTGAGCAAAGTTGATTTAAAACCTGCTTGCGATCGTTTGCTGCAATTACTTGATGATAATGGCTGCTTGATTATCTCTTTTCGCGGCACAAATGAAATTAACCATAGAGAAAATGGCAAGCTTTATGAATCCATTCTCGTGGCAGACTTTGTAATGATTTTCAACGAGAATGGATGTGATGTTTTAGTGCAAGAAAGTGAACTGGAAATATCAAGAAATTTGGTTTGGCATAATGTTGTAATTTGTAATACACAAAAAATAAACATAAATCAATCACCTGCATTCTGCTTAGTCTCGTAAGGACTTACTTAAACAATACCTTCATCGGCTCGAAATTATCTAACCCTGCCTGCAAAGCCATAATATTGGCAAATAGTATTGAGATTCTGCCTTTTTCTTCCCTGAACGGACGAATCAATATCAACATAGACTTTCGCCATCACATCGATTAGCTTTTGATCGTTCATGCCATTACAAGGCATATAAACCGATAAAAACTGATCTTCAAACGTTTATATCAAACGCGGTATTAGATGTGCCGCTACAAAATGAAATTCCGCTTTTCCCATATTGAGGCTTCGATACCTGCTGGCCAGCCGCCTACTCATATACACCACCTAACCAACGCTAGTGCCAAGCACATAAGACTGCGGTGGTAATTACTTGATTATCGGTAATCTCCTCAAGTAAAGCATCGGTCAGTTGAACCAATAAATCCGGTTCAACTTCATTCATTTCTTCTGCTTGAGTAATACTGAGTTTATTCAATAACACCACCCCATTAGAACCTGGTTGATATTGTCCTTCAACGGTTAGGCCGGTGTTGTAACGATCAATCATGTTTATACGCTAAAATTTTGTCTTCAAACAATGTCTCTGAAAAAATCTTCGATAACAACGGACCCGCGCCGCAATTGTGATAGAAGCTTGTGTTTCCGATTTTATTAATTTCTAATTGCTGATGAATCGGTAACAGTGCTTTAAGAACACGCCGGATGTTATGAACCACTTTCGTGTAGCCTTGTCCTTTAATATCTTCGATAATTTCAGACACAATAACAATTGGGTCCAATATATATGTTGGTTTGGGTTATAATCCCATGTTTCCAGCCCCTGACCGATTTGCTTGGAATCCAAAAATAAATGAAAGAATCGATGTGGATACCATGCAATTGAAAGCATCTTTGCGCATATCTCTTTCAAAGTAAAAATTAATGCCGTCTGTGCTTGCTTGTTCTATTTGGTGGTGAATTCAGTGGGACGGAAAGAAAATCAGTTTGTTGGAATTAGTGGTTTGATGAAATAGTTGACATAAGGCACTAATTTTAAACTTAGGGTATTTTGGAAGACACTTTATCATATCCAATAATTCAGTTTAGATTGAATTAGCGGTCTGTTTACTACAATCGGATAAGTGAACCAAGGACTAGTGTGAATATGCAAATCGGTATTATTTAGTTTGCCGTGGGACAGTTATTAATACATAAATTGTAGTCATTAGATTAAAAAGTGAAATTTAACATTCACTGCAATTTTTAAAAACTTGTCGGCAGTTTCTGTGGCTTCTCAAAAGTACATTGATATAGGCTGGCGACATGTAACCTGTGAGTAATCAAGGCAAGCCTTAATGAGATGTGAAATTCGTTTCTGCAGGTTAAAGCTTTTTTGAAACTAGCTCCCTAGCTCTGGCACTCGATACCCTAAAGGATAAATGCGCTATTGGGTTTGCCTAATAAATTTAAAAGCCTTTTCTGTAAATTCAAACTGTGGCTCTAATGATGTCCATAAGCTTGGTTACTGTGCAACAGGAACAGCTGATTTAACAGACTGCTAAATAACCCTGAAGAGTGAAAAATGTACAGCGAGGATGTTATTTGCTGAGCTTACGATTTTCCTATTCTTTCTTAAAATAAATGGCTTTTGTGATGAAGTACTTAATGGCTATTTACTAAGGAGCAGTAAAAAACTGCTTAACAACAAAGGTTTGTACTATGCGACTTCGCGATGTTTTAAGTGTTCTCTCGAAATCCTCTCCATATGCGGTAAAAACTGATCGTGAGACTACCTTATCGATCGAACTCGATAAGGTTAAAGATTATCTCTATATCGAAACAGACATGGAATCTGATTTTCGAAGCCAACTGCAACTTTTAGCTGTTGGTGAAAAGAAGATAATTTTTTTATGTGGTAGTAGTGGTGATGGAAAATCTGAGATTTTAACCCGATATAGTAAGAAATTCGATAATATCGCCCTCTTCCATCTCGATGCTACACATAGCTTCAGTCCTAAAGAGACTGCAATTGAGCGTTTAAATATGTTATTCGCTAACTATGAAAACGGTGATAAAGCGCTTGTTATTGGTATAAATATAGGAATGCTTGGTAATTATGCTGAAGAGGGCAATAATGAAAATGCTAAATCTGCCATAAGCAATTATCTTGAACACTCTCTTGAAACTGAAGGGTATGTATTTATTGATTTTGAAAAACATCCCAAATTCAAGTTGGAGTCTCATCGTTATACGTCTGATTTTACAGAAAAACTGCTTAACCGCATTACTTCAAATGATAATAATATTATTCGGCAATACTATGATAAAGAGCTTCAGAATTCAGATTCTGACTTGAAGCTTTGCGTAAATTATCATTTACTTTCATTACCTTCTGTACAAAATCTTGTTATAGAGCTACTTTTTAAAGCGCGGCTGATGAAAGACCAATTTTTAACAGCACGAGCACTCCTTGATTTTGTATATCATATTTTAACCGGTCAAAATTACCTCTTTGAGAATCTATTTACCTGCCAAGATAGTGAAATCGTATCAAAAATAGCTGATTTTGATCCAGCCTTGAAGAGAACAAAACTGATTGATCAATTTGTCTTGAGTCAAAAGCTTGGAATTGATGAGCCTGAATTCGAAGAGTTCAAGCTAGCTTTACATTTGAAAAACTTCGATCTCCATAGGTTACGTTCACCTGAAAGCAATATTCGTTTTTTCTACTTACTTCAAAACGAAGATCTTGGTAATAATTACCATCGAAAATTTAAAACCGATTTCTCAGACAGTTTGTTAGATAAATATGCAACTACATGGCGACTACACAAAATGTCAAAACAAACTGACAGTGCGGGTAAGATTGAACTTAAATCTTTCTATCGTGATGTTTTATTAACAGCAATCAGTAAATACATTAACAGAAATGCTCCGCATCTAGACAGAGATGAGTTTTTACTAACATCACGAGGCGACTATCTTGTGACTACTCATTTAGATATTAAACAAGATAACACTGCCATAAAGGATGCATCAGCGATTGGAACAGAGGATGTAAGTCATTTCCTAGCTTTTTTAAAGGTAGATGAGCAGCAGTTGAAGGCTCTCCCAATCAATATTAACTTGTTAGAACTGCTTCTCAGAATCGTCGAAGGTTACCAACCCAATAAGCATGATAAAAATGCGGTCGTGTTATTGGATGAACTATTAGATGAATTACAGGAAATTGCTGCAAAATCAAAAACACTATTCATCATACGGGATTCAAAACGCTTCAGGCTTTATGATTCTGAAAGTAATGGTACTGAACTAGAAGTGAGTGGTGGATAAAGGTGTATTTAAGCAAAGATTTGCAAGTTACCAATAACAAACTCACAGCCTATTTTCCTATCAGAACAAAGGATGAACGAAAAGAATTTGATTGGGACAGTATTCTGGGAATGGTTATTTCTGACATATATCGGAAAGAGCTATTAGACAAAGACTTCGAAAAGTTTACTAAGCTTTGTGAATCGGAGTTTAATAAAAGACTGGATGATCCTACGTTTTGGTCTGTTTTAAAAGAAATGTATTTTGATAACCAAGATGCATTGAACATCGCGCCAGAGTTTTTATTGTTTAAAAGTGAGCAGACTGAAGAAAATAAGCACAATCAACGAATTGGTAAAATGTTCTCCAATATGTTGGGTAGCACCAGTTTGGTTAACTTAACGCCAATTACACTAAATTTTCTTGAGCAGATCATATATGACGCACTTCTATATGAAGCTTTAAAGCCAGAACGTGATATTAAACGTCGTGATCTGAACGAAGAGGTTTTTTTGCCATTTATGGCAGATTGCTTCAAACAAGATCTAAAGTTCCTCAGTACAAAACCTCGTTACTTGCTCGAAAACTTCAACTCATTCTTGAAACTTTACGGTTTTCTTTATACCAGCCAGCTTGCACATAACTTGTTGAATTGGAATCAGGGTGAGCCAATGCCTGTGCCCAATTATTTGATTTTAGACGTAGAAAAAGCCAGCCAGGAAAGACGTGAAGTTCATGACAATGGCTATAAACAGCTCCAGAAGCATGTACATTACTTATTTCCTTATTTATCAATGTCCGAGATGCTGCAAGGAAAGGCGGACGTGATAAAGCCATTGTGGGTATTAGCTGAAAGCATAAGGGAGTTGGACGGGGTAACTAACAAGTTAAACGAATTTGCTTACCGTTTTGTTGAAGAACGGCAGTTAAGCAACCAAATTCAAAATCAAGCGAATGCCAGTGATGCCTTGGCTCAGGTATTAAGGTTATCGAGAGATCAGTTTCACACTGGGAACAAAAGCAAAGACGACATTAACGCCAATTTTGCCAAAGCAACACTAAAGTTACTGTGTTCGGATTTTATTCAACATCGAGGTGCGGCGGGCGCGACCTTGGTAATCAATCAGGATTATCTATTACTACTTACTAACCTTGTGATTGGTATCAATGAAAAGCTCCGTCTTAATGAATTACTTAAAGCCTTTGAGCGTCGTGGAGTATTTTTTGATAAGCAGAGCCAGGCCGAAATTGTACAGTTTTATGAGCGTATCGGAAATGTTGAGCGTATGAGTGATAGCGGAGATGCGGTATATGTCAGAAAAACAGTTTGAAGATTTTCTTGTTGAACAGCTCGAAAAATGGGGTAACAAGGGTCTTAAAGCCGGTTTCCGTTATCAGTTTAAATCACCCGACTATACAAATAGTGAGTCTTTGCTATCCGCTTTGCTGAGGCGGCAGGCAGGCAAGATTCAGGATGGGGATACAGAGCTACCTTTCGTTGAGCTCAATGATGTAAAGCTGATTTCGGTATTGCACGGCAATTCTTTGCATGGGTTTACCGAAAATTACATTTCACGTTTACGAGATAAAGTGTCGTCTCAGCAGAATGGTTTTCAGGACTCTGCATTGTTAATTATTCATAATAGCATGCTCGATACTATTACTAATTCTGCAGATGATCTAGCACAAAATAGTCAAATCTGGCATCCATCCCACCTTAAAGCCGAGTTAGAAAAGCTTATTGACCCTTTGGATAAACAGCGCCACGTTTCAGCGAACTTACTTAATCTAGTATATCAGCAGATCACAGAAAGTGGAGGAACAGTTTTTGGTTTTAATAGCCTTTACAATGCCCTACTTGACGGTGATTTGAAGTTTAGTGAACTGGGCCTTTTACTAGATTCTGAGTTAATTAAATTCGACAATGAAGCTCAAATACAAAAACGGCTGGAGGAAAATAAACAACTACGTGATCGCATAGCCAAGATTACTGAGCGCTTTCCGAATGAATTAGTTGAAAAGCTCGCAGAGCTGGATTTTGGTGAGAGCTTCGTTGAAAAGAATTTTGCTGACCCAACAACTTGGAAGGAAAACTTAGAGTTTACTGCCTGCTATCAGGAACAAGCAAAAAACCGGGCTGCAGGGCTAGAGCTTGAAGCGGAAGAGTGTTCTCCATATATTCATCTAATACCCAGATACAAAGCTGCAACAAAAGCCGGGAAGCGAGAGCGACATTTGATTTTAAATCTCAGCCCAGAAATGATGGATGCTGAGTTTGAGTTGGTGTTTATAGGTGACACAGTAGAAAAAAGCGAAGTTGAGATAAAAGACGAATCAGAGCCCAAGGTGAGTCTGTCAGGGATTAATAACTCGGGTGGCAAGCGAAGCAGAGTAAAGTTTAAGTGCATACAAGTCACGCTTCCACTTTACTTCAGCATAAGGTTAAAACGAGAAAAAACTGCAGAACGTTACAGCTTTAAAGTATTAGTACTTCCAGCCTGTGACTTTTTAGTATCGGAAATTTCTCATAACTTTTTGGTGCTTCCGAAACGCAAACGTCTTTTGCTTCAAACCGATGAAAACACATTAAAAATATCGGAGCACACTGCTGAAGCCGAACTTGAACAGATTGGCCAAACGTTCGAAACAGAAAATATCGGTACTGTTAATTTCGAAGCAATGGCCAGTGAATCGGCTGAGTTGAGTTTTACGGTTAAAACTCAAAACTTCATGCTTGACTTTGAAGTTGAGGGCGCTGTTACATCAGATGCACTTACACTTCCGCTTCTTTTGGATACTGAGCGCTATAACCGACTATTTGATAAATCCTATTTTGGCGTTTTTAATCGAGCCAAAAATAAAATAATACTTGATAACCAAGAAGTGGCACCCAAAGCTCGTAGGTTAACTATCTTGCAGTGGGAGCACGAACTTGTTTGCAATCAACTGTTATACCGTCATGATGACCCTGAGCGTAACATCTCAACGTCGCACTTATCAGCTTTCCCGAAGCTACAAGCCGCTTATTGTCGTTTCTTTATTGAGTTACAGCAGCGTAAAACGTTACCTTCAATAAGTGGTTGGGATATAGAGTATCAACAGTGTGTGAAGGATGTAGTCACTGCTTTTAATGACGCTATAGCTGTTATTGAATACAATAATCTACTGACAAAAGAACAGAAGCAGCTAATATTTTTGGGCTTTGCAGTCTTTGATTCAAATGAGTTAATTACGCCATTTCATCCTGTTGTGCTTGCTTACTACCTCTATTTAGCTGAGCAAATTTGTGCAGATAAAGAAGTAAAACAAAGCTTTTCAGAATTACCCAAAATCACAAAAGAACGTCTCAATCCTCAAGGTTTGTTGCCTTTTATATATCATCCAAAACATGACTTTAGTTATGTTCAAGTTGAGCGAGATAATAACTTTTGGTTGCAATTGGTGCCTCAGCAGCAAACAAGTTTCAGTTTTATCCGCAAACTCGTTGCTGAAAAGGTTGGAGAGTTTCAAACAGCATTTAGCATGCTTTTTAGTTGCGGACCTAAAGCAAAATTACTGATTAACTCTGTCAATAACCACGACAACAAAGATTTATTCATGGGGCTGGTTGATCTCGTTAAACAATTGAAAGATAAGGTGCCATACATCCATGTATGCCTATATGACGATAAGCTGGAGTATAACGAATTTGACCGTTTTGCTGAGCTTGGAAAACACGACGAGATCAAGCAACGTTATGAATTAGACAAAGGAAAAGCAAGAGAATATGCCGATCTGATAGTTGATCTGCTGCGAACCCGACTGACATACAGTAAGTATGAAAACGGTAAGGTAAGCTCGCAACAATATGCTCATATTAGCTTCTTTCGAAATAACCAGAGAGTGGAGCGTACCGATGTTGATCCCGACCAAGAGTTAAGTGGCATAGTATGCAATGGCTTAATTTCTGGTGAAGCGGCTGCTAATAAGCAAGATTGTTATTTCACTGCTTTTGGTTTAAAAGATGTGGATATCGCAGATTTGCCACATTTGCGGTTGGCGCAGCAGTACAATCGACTATTAAAGCCAGCTTTAAAAGCGAATGAGCAGCATGGTAACGCCAAGTCGACCGCATTAGCCGTAAGTGATAGTTTCAAGTCATTATTAGAGCGCTCTTACGATAGCTCTATTTGGACCTGTATTATTGACCCTAAAGTCACTCTCGACTTCTTCGAGGCATCAAAAGATGTTGTATTGATTCATTATTCTGACAACTACACCAACTCAACTAATTATGATGCGATAACCGTAACCAAACAAACGGACCTTTATCGTAAGGTGCTGGAACGTGACGAGAAAGGTGGCCATATTGAAGAGTTTAACGCATTCAATGGCGAGTGGTTGTTGAAGATGATCACTGACCGGGATACAGAGCGCAAGGCTAAGCGCGGTATTATTGGTGCTTATAAATATGTGAATTGTCTTCTTGCTGGTTCTGATATTACCTGGGTTCCGCTTTCGATAGCTGAAATGATCCGTGTTGCCGGGAATATTGGTTTAAAGATTAGCGAGTCTGATTTTTCTAGAGCTGTGCAAGGTTATAAGCAAGGTGCTATTTCGGACGATGTACTTTTTGCTGGCTTTAAAGGCGATAAGCTTTATCTGCTGCCAGTTGAGGTAAAAACAGGTAAGCGTCAAACACATAGTAAAGGGTTCCAACAAGCAAAGGAACTGAAACGTTATCTTACAGATGACTTACTCGGCAAGGATGACTTGGCTGGTATGCTTTATCGTGGTTTATTTGCGCGCCAAGTATTAATGCAGGTTGAGAAGTACAAGCTCTACAACCTTTACGATAGCGGCTATTTCGATGAGCTAACAAAAAATCGTGAATGGTGGTTAAAAGGCGAGTATCAAATAGGAGCTCTGCAAGATTATCCTGATGGGTTTTTATTCGTTAATGTTGAAGACCCAACCTTCTTTGATGCGAATTTCACTCCAGAGGAAGAG
>JAQTLI010000012.1 GCA_028714995.1 Methylobacter sp.
ATAATTAAATTAACGGCAGATACTATGTTGAAGGGCTCAATGCCCATCTGCATCAACCGGTTTAGTGTTTGAGGTGCATCATTGGTATGTAATGTTGATAATACCAAGTGACCGGTTTGTGCCGCTTTAACGGCAATCTCTGCAGTTTCTAAATCCCGAATTTCACCCACCATGATAATGTCGGGATCCTGGCGCAGGAAAGCACGCAATGCAGATGCGAAGGTTAAACCGGCCTTAGGGTTCATGTTGACCTGGTTTATCCCTTCCACTGTGATTTCGACAGGATCTTCGGCTGTGGAAATGTTGCGTTCAATACTGTTGAGTATGTTTAAACCGGTGTATAGCGTAACGGTTTTACCGCTACCTGTTGGGCCTGTAACCAGAACCATGCCGTAAGGCTTGTTAATGGCCTCAAGAAAAAGTTTTTCTTGCTCAGGTTCAAAACCCAGTTTTTCAATACCAAGTTGGGCGTTGGTGGGATCTAAAATACGCAGAACGACTTTTTCGCCAAAAAGTGTTGGGCAGGTATTCACACGGAAATCAATAGCGCGGTGTTTGGATAAAGTCATTTTAATGCGACCATCCTGTGGAACCCGGCGTTCAGCAATATCCATCTTGGACATTACTTTGATTCTGGATATGATTCTGTTGGCTATGTTGGCTGGTGGGCTGGCGACTTGGTGGAGTATGCCGTCCGCTCTGTATCGGATGCGAAAGTTTTTTTCATAAGGCTCCATGTGTATATCGGACACCCCCTGTTTAATGGCATCCAACAGGACTTTGTTTACAAAACGAACAATGGGCGCATCGTCAATATCTGAATTGATGTCGGCTTTAGTCGACTCTTCATCTCCGCCGGTGATGTCCAGATTATCCAGATCCGCATCTAGAAGATCTGTCATTGATGTATCGGCGGCCTCTAAGGATGTTTCAATGGCTTTGACGAGTTTGTCTTCTTCAACCAGGACGGTTTCTGGTTTAAGCCGGCTGTGAAACTTGATGTCATCCAGTGCATGAAAGTTGGTCGGATCAGATATGGCTACAAACAGTGTTTTGCCACGGGTAAAAAGGGGAAGGGCATGGTGTTTGCGGATAAGCTTTTCGCTGACCAGATTAATAGGGAGAGTCCGGCAGTCAATAGCATTCAGATCAAAAAAAGGGACGCCAAATTCAACTGAAACTCTTGATGCGATAGCCTTGCTGTCTATAAGTTTGTTGGTAACAAGATAAGTGATTAGGGGGATTTTATTTTTTTGTGCTTCCTGAACATGAATTTGTGCCTCGCTTTCAGTAAGCAAGCCGCTCTGAATTAAGCAATTTGTAAGACCATTAAATTGTATGTCTGTTGGTGCGGTAGCCATTTGATGATTGCTTTGTCAGTTGTTTAGACAAATATAGATGAAAGAAGCGGTTTGTCCAAGCCTATGGCCTTAAATCGCAAAAAAATCAGAGACCCTTTAAGTGCAGAATAATAAAGCTGAAATAGAGATCATAAATGTTGCCAGCCAATTTTACAGCCACAGATTTCCAAAATCTGTGGCTGTAGTGTCGTTGCCTTGGCTTTATAAAGCCTGGATTTTAAGTTGCTGTTGTTCAAGATTGTTAAGCATTGAGCGTAAATCAGCCAGTTTGGCCTTTTCTTTATCGATAACTTCTTGCGGGGCCTTATCAACAAATGTTGGGTTGCTTAATTTGCCTTCGACTCTGGGCAGGTCGTTTTTGATTTTTTGTATCTCTCTTTCCAGTCGTGCCAGTTCTGCTTCCTTGTCAATTAAGCCCGCCATCGGAATCAGGATTTTCATGTCCCCAACCAAAGCAATCGCTGATTCCGGTGTGCTGTCAGCAGCGTTCATCCAGGTTATTGATTCCAAACGTCCCAGCTTTTGCAAATAAATCTGGTTGTTGGTCAAACTTTGTTGGTCAGCATCCGAGCCATTTTGCAGTAATACCGGCAGCGGCTTGCCTGGGGCAATATTCATTTCGCCACGAATGCGGCGTACACCCAGAATAAAGTTCATCACCCAGTTGGTTTCGGCAATGGCATTGCTGTCGATATGCGCTTCGTCGGCTACCGGATAAGGTTGCAGCATGATGGTGTCAGCCTCAATCCCTGCCAGCGGCGCGACGCGCTGCCAGATTTCTTCAGTGATAAATGGCATTAACGGATGCGCAAGACGTAAAATGGATTCCAGAACCGTCAACAGGGTTTTGCGCGTGCCGCGTTGCAGTGCCGCATCATCCGATTGCAGGGATATTTTTGCCAGTTCCAGATACCAGTCGCAGTATTCATTCCAAGTGAACTCATAAATGGCTTGAGCCGCTAGGTCAAAACGGTAGTTGTCGATGGCGTTGCTGGTCACCGCCGTTACCTGATGCAGTCGGGAGGTAATCCAGCGATCCACCTGGCTGTATTCACAAGGTGCATCAGACAAACCGTTATCTTGCCCTTCAGTGTTCATCAGCACGTAACGCGCGGCGTTCCAGAGTTTGTTGCAGAAATTGCGATAACCTTCGGTGCGGGCCAAGTCAAAGCGAATATCGCGGCCGGTAGACGCCAGGGTAGCAAAGGTAAAGCGTAACGCATCGGTACCGTATGACTGAATGCCATCCGGGAAATGCTTGCGTGTGTCCTGCTCGATTTTCTTTGCCAAATGCGGCTGCATCATGCCCGAGGTGCGCTTCGCTACCAAAGTATCCAGATCTATGCCGTCGATAATATCAATTGGGTCGAGCACGTTGCCTTTGGACTTGGACATCTTTTGTCCTTCCGCATCGCGCACCAAGCCGTGGATGTAAACTTCCTTAAACGGCACCTCGCTCTGGAATTTCAGCCCCATCATAATCATCCGGGCAACCCAGAAGAAAATGATGTCAAAGCCGGTTACCAGTACGCTGGTCGGGTAATGTTTGGCCAATTCCGGGGTTTGTTCCGGCCAGCCCAGCGTGGAAAATGGCCACAAGGCCGAAGAAAACCAGGTATCCAGCACATCTTCATCCTGCTTGAGTGCATAGTCGGCGGAGAGGTTGTGCTTGGCGCGGATGTCCTGTTCGGAATTGCCGACGTAAACATTGCCCAGCTCGTCATACCAGGCCGGAATACGGTGACCCCACCAGATTTGCCGCGAGATGCACCAGTCCTGAATATTGCGCATCCATTCAAAATAGGTGTTTTTCCAGTTATCGGGCACAAACTTAATGTCGCCGTTTTCAACGGCGGCAATTGCAGGTTCCGCCAGCGGCGCGACCTTGACATACCACTGGTCGGTCAACAGCGGTTCGATAACGCTGTTGGTGCGGTCGCCGCGCGGCACCATCAATTTGTGGTCGGCGATTTTTTCCAGCAAACCTTGCGCATCGAGATCGGCAACCATCTGTTTGCGCGCTTCAAAGCGGTCAAGGCCGCAGTATTTGGCTGGAATCAAACCGTCTTCGTCTTCATCATTGCTGCGTATCGTTGCATCAACGGTAAACAGGTTAATCAGGCCGCCATGCGGTAAATCCTGGATAACCGAAGTATGACGGTGGCGCGTCCAGACTTCGTAATCGTTAAAATCATGGGCGGGAGTGATCTTGACGCAGCCGGTGCCGAACTCAGGATCGACATACTCGTCGGCAATAATCGGAATGCGGCGGCCGGTTAGCGGCAGTTCCACGAATTCGCCCAGCAGATGTTTGTAGCGCTCGTCGTTCGGATGTATCGCTATCGCCGCATCGCCGAGCATGGTTTCAGGGCGGGTGGTCGCAACGATCAAATGCCCCTGGCCGTTCGATAATGGATAACGCAGATGCCACATGGAGCCGTTTTCTTCCTCCGACAGCACTTCCAGATCGGAAACGGCGGTATGCAAAACCGGATCCCAGTTGACCAAACGCTTGCCGCGATAAATCAGGCCTTCTTCATAAAGCCGGATAAACACTTCCTGAACCGCATCGGACATGCCCTTATCCATTGTGAAACGCTCCCTGTCCCAATCCAGCGAAGATCCCATGCGCCGCAGTTGGCGGGTAATAGTGCCGCCGGATTCTTCCTTCCATTCCCAGATTTTTTCGATGAATTTTTCACGGCCATAATCATGGCGGGTTTTGCCTTCCGCATTGCACAAGCGCTCCACCACCATTTGCGTGGCAATACCCGCATGGTCGGTGCCCGGCTGCCACAAGGTGCTATAGCCTTTCATGCGGTGATAGCGGGTGAGGGCATCCATGATGGTGTCCTGAAACGCATGGCCCATGTGCAAACTGCCGGTGACGTTGGGCGGCGGAATCATGATGCAATAGGATTCACCCTCTGGTTTGGCCGCAAAATAGCCTTTTTCTTCCCAAGTTTGATACCAGCGTTGTTCAATCGAATGAGGAGCGTATGTTTTTTCCATGGATGCGTTATTATTTTCGTGAAAAATTATGTATTTTAACAGGATTAAGGTCGGATTGTAGGTGCGAATAAATCCTGACGTTCCAGGCTTTCAGCTTCCGATAACTCGGGATCGGGTTTGGAATCGACACGCGGAAAATCTGACTTTCCCTGTTTTGCAATAGAAAAGTAGTGCTTTAACTTTTAAGTCTCATGTCATGTTGAACAAGCGTCATGCCTGACTGCTGATACTGGCGATAACGGTTTCTGCCGGCTTCTTTGGTTGTTTCGCTATCATCCAGTATTTCAAGAATGCGCTCGGCCTGCTCGAAATATTGCGGGCAATGCGAAGACAGGTTAATTAGCGTTTTCTGCCAGTTTTCAGGTGCATTCAGCGAGCCAATCAGTATGACTTTTTCAAAATTGGGCAGTTCACCCGTATAAATCTGATGCGGTATAAAGCTGCCTGCCCTGAAGGTCCAGAGCAGGTCGTCTATGATTTTGCTTTGTTCTTCATCATCGGTCAGCACGTAACAAAAATGACCGCTACGGTAAGCTTTCTCGATGAGCTTGCAGGCAAATAGGTACCGCTCCTCTTGCGATTCTGACGGCAGTATATAAAAGCTGACTTTAGCCACTTATGCCTTCAGGATTTGAGCTCGGTCAATGAGATACTGGCTTAATAACGGCACAGGACGGCCGGTTGCGCCTTTGGTCTGTCCGGTGCGCCAGGCAGTGCCGGCAATGTCCAGATGCGCCCAACGGAATTTTTCGGCAAAACGTGCCAGAAAACAGGCGGCAGTGATGGTGCCTGCGTCTTTGCCTCCCACATTGGCCATGTCGGCGAAATTGGATTTAAGCTGCTCCTGATAATCTTCCCATAGCGGCAAACGCCAGAGACTGTCGTTGGCTGTTTCGCTGGCCGAAGTCAGGTCATTGCACAAGGCGTCATCATTGCCAAGCAGTCCGCTGGCTACGCGACCTAAAGCCACCAGGCAGGCACCGGTCAGGGTGGCCAGGTCGATCACTACGTCGGGATTGAAGCGTTCGGCATAGGTTAAGGCGTCGCAAAGCAGCAGGCGGCCTTCGGCATCGGTGTTTAACACTTCAATGGTTTTGCCGGACATGCTGGTCAAAATATCGCCCGGTTTATTGGCGTCGCCGTCGGGCATATTTTCTGACGAAGGAATCAGGCCGATAATATTCAGCGGCAGCTGCATTTGAGCTACGGCGAGTAAGGTACCCAGAACCGTTGCGCCGCCACACATGTCGTATTTCATTTCATCCATACCTGCGCCCGGTTTTAATGAAATGCCGCCCGCATCAAAGGTAAGGCCTTTTCCGATTAGAACGATGGGTTTGCTGTCTTTTGCTCCGCCCTGATAGTCCAGAGTGATCAGTTTGGCGGGTTGGCGGCTGCCTCGTGATACGGAAAGCAGGGCTCCCATGCCTAGCATTTCCATATCGGATTCTTCCAGTATGGAAACGGCCAAGCTGTCGTATTTATTACCCAGTTCAATTGCTTGCCCGGCAAGAAAGGTTGGTGTGCAGATATTGCCCGGCAAATCGCCAAGCAGTTTGGTAAGGTTCATGCCCTCGGCGATAGATTTTCCTTGTAATAATCCTGCTTGTGCAGTGGCAAGTTCATTTTCCGGGGCGAGAATTGAGATTCTTTCAAGCTTGCTTTCCGTTTCCTTATCCGATTTATGTGCCGTGAATTGATACACTGCGTCGTTAAAAACTTCAATGATTTGTCGAGATTTCCATTGCCAGTCGCGGACGGTAACCTCGCACTCCGCCAGACTGCAGACGACGGATTTTATCTGCGGTTTTTTCAGGGTATTGATTGCGGCTAACAGTACTTTTCTGTAGTTTTTTCCGGATAAGGGCTCTTTTTTGCCCAGGCCGACCAGCAAAATGCGTTCAATTTGACTGTCAGGGATGGCGTTTATTAATACAGTTTCGCCATTTTTTCCGCTTATGTCACCACGGGTGACAATTTTATTTATAAGCCCCTGAGTGATGTTGTTGAGCGCGATGGCTGTAGGGCTGAGCTGCTGATCCTGGTAGACACCCACAATAATACAATCACATTGCAGTTTTTCTAATGGCGCGGTTTCTATAGAATAGTCCATAACTTAACTCGTTAATTTGCTGAATAGGGTGTTATCTTGAGCGGACTCGGAATAAGTCAGCCACAAGATGAGCTGTTTTAACGGTAAATTATACAACACAAATATCGATTTTGATTGGGGAGACAAGCTTGGAAGTAAATTGGCCAGAAGGCTATAAAGTGGGGCGACGTAAAATGGTCACCGTCCTGGATAAAATGATTGCTCAGGATTTGTTGAAAACATTGTTGGCTGTTTTGACGGTGATCGTGGTTATCATTGTCAGTAGAAAGTTTATCCGGATTCTTGATAAGGCTATTGAAGGGCAGGTTTCAAATGAAACCTTGCTGAGTATTCTGGGCTTGAAAACAATTGTAGCTGGCGTTACTTTTTTGCCTGCGGCCATATTTATGGCGGTATTGATGGTTTTAGGCAGGATGTACAGAGATCAGGAGATGTCGGCTGTTTCATCGGCGGGAGGCGGCGCAGGAACAATTTATAGGGCCGTATTCCTGCTGGTTTTTCCATTAAGCGTGCTGGCCACTGGTTTGTCTATGTATACCGCGCCATGGGCGGAATCCAGAACAACACAGTTGATGCATCAGGACGAGGAATCTGCTGATCTTAGAGGTATCGGCGCAGGAAAGTTTAGTGAATATAGTCAGGGTGATCTGGTTTTTTATGTAGAAAAGATTGATGCCGATAAAAAAATGCATGAGGTCTTTGTGCAAACCAGACAGCATGGAAATGTCGGGATTATTAATGCTGAAGCGGGCCGGGTGGAAAATTTGGCAGACGGTCGCTATATGATTTTGGAAAATGGCGAACGCATACAAGGACAGCCTGGAACCCTAAATTATGTGATTGAGAAGTTTGTTGAATATGCAGTGAGAATGGATACAAAAGAAACGGCAGTTAATTTTGACCGGGAAGCAGTTGCCGTCGATGCTTTGTTGGGATCTAACCAGATAGTCGATGTTGCTGAATTGCAGCGTCGATTTTCTGTTCCTCTAGGCATTTTGTTACTCAGTTTTATTGCAGTGCCTTTGGCACAGCTTTCGCCACGTGGGGGTGTTTACGGCAATATGCTGGTAGGTTTTTTAATTTATTTTAGCTATGGAAATCTTATTCGTGTCAGCCAGAGTTGGGTTATGAATGAAACCATACCTTCATGGCTGGGGGTTTTTGGGGTGAATTTTCTATTGTTGTTAACAGGCGGGGTGTTATTGGCGCGATTGTATGGATGGCAATGGCTGATGATAAAAGTCAGGGAAAAGGTGGCAAGGTGAATGTATTAACGGGCTATGTGGTCAGGGAAGTTTTAAAAGGCTCCTTCATTGCGCTTTTATTATTATTGACTTTATTTAATTTGTTTACTTTTAGTGATCAATTAAAGGATCTGGGTAAAGGGACTTATGGTTTAAAAGAGATTTTTTATTATCTGGCCTTAACTTCGCCTACTGTTTTTTATGAATTGATGCCGGCATCGGCTTTGTTAGGCAGTTTGTTTATATTGGGTGCCATGGGCAATAATCGCGAACTTATTGCGATGCGATCGGCGGGTTTATCTGTTTTTGGGATTATTAGATCGGTTATGCTGGCCGGTGCTATTTTAGTAGTCATATCAATACTTGTTGGTGAGTTTGTCGCGCCACCCGCCGAACGAACAGCGCAAATGATTAGGTTCAACGCCCTGGATGCAGGGCGGGTTGTGATGAATGCCAAATATGGGCTTTGGCTACGTGAAGGCAGCAAATTCATCAACGTAAGACAAGTCAAGGAAGATGGAAATCTGGCTGATATCAGTATTTATGAGCTGGATGATCAGCATCATTTGCGGCAGGCTGTGCATGCAGATCAGGCGACCTTTATGGGCAATCAGCAATGGAAGCTGGAGCAAATCAGGCAATCCGATATTTCAACGGAGCAAATGGTTGCAAATCAGCAAAGTGATCAGATATGGACATCAGCAATAGAGCCGAATTTATTGAAAGTTGTGGTGGTAAGCGCGGACAATTTATCGCTCTATGATTTGGCGATGTATGTCGAATACTTAAAAGAGAATCATCAAAAAGCGCATACTTTTGAGATGGCTTTCTGGGGGCGCGTGGTGAATCCTCTGGTTACTTTCATTATGCTGCTGGTATCTGCGCCATTCGTTATTGGCGTTAAGCGAGGCGTTAACGTCGGCGGCAGGATGATGATAGGCGTTATTATCGGGATGGGGTTTAATATCATCGACAAAATTGTCGGGCATATTGGGTTAATTTATGACCTTAACCCGCCTTTAATGGCAGTGATTCCCAGTTTGACGGTTTTAGTGCTGGCGCTATTTGCGGTGAGTCGGGTGCAAGCGTGATTCAACATGGCGCTTGCGCGCTGAATGTTTCTTAAAATCATTGGATTGAGCGTATAAAAGTGGCAGTTAGAAAATTTAACGAGAAACAGCCCAAAATCAGCAGATCAGCTTATATTGATGACAGTGCCGTGGTGATTGGCGATGTCACCATTGGAGATGACGTATCAATATGGCCTACGACTGTGGTCAGAGGGGATGTTGAAAGTATTACGATTGGCAATGGGACCAATGTTCAGGATGGTTCAGTATTGCATGTGTCTCATTTTGGCAAGTTTACGGACAAAGGACATCCTTTAATCATAGGGAAAGGCGTGACTATCGGGCACAGGGCAGTCGTTCATGCCTGCACCATAGGGGATTATTGTCTGATCGGGATAGGCGCAATCATTATGGATGATGCCGTTCTTGAAGATTATGTGATGCTGGGTGCGGGTGCACTGGTTCCGCCGGGAAAAACACTGGAAAGTGGCTATCTTTATGTAGGCTCGCCTGCCAGACAGGCAAGACCATTAAAGGAATCTGAAAAAGAATTTTTGGAATATTCTTCTCACCATTACATTCATTTGAAAAATGAATACTTAAAGGCGTAGATGCGGTTGGTCGCTTATTTCAAAGTTGGCGCTCTGAATTCAATAGCTCAATAACCGGTCGGGTTTTTGGGCGAACGCCACGCCAGATAAAAAAAGCTTCTGCTGCTTGCTCGACCAACATCCCTAAGCCGTCTAAACTCTTTGCCGCATGATTTTCCTTTGCCCAGCGCACAAAAGCCGTCGGTTCATTGCCATAGGCGAGGTCATAGCAGTTGCCATTTTCAGCCAGCAAACCAGCCGGCAGTGGTGGTAACTGGCCGCTTAAACTGGCTGATGTCGCGTTTAAAATCAAATCAAATTGTCGGTTTTTTAAATCATCAAAGCCGCAGCCGGTGATAGGACCTTTGCCGTGAAATTCAGCGGCCAGATTGACCGCTTTGTCCACGGTGCGGTTGGCAATGACCATGGCTTGCGGGGATTGATCAAGGATGGGAGCTATGATACCCCTGCTGGCGCCCCCGGCACCCAGAATCAGGATTCTGGTTCCTGCCAAGATGATGGCATGGTTAACGACTAAGTCTGTTACCAGGCCTATGCCGTCAGTGTTATCGCCCAGAATGGAGCCGTCCGGCTGGAGTGCGAGTGTATTGACTGCCTTGCTCAGCTGGGCGCGTTCGGTTTTATGGTCGGCATAGTTCCAAGCCAGTTCTTTTAGCGGTACGGTGCAATTTAAACCCTTGCCGCCTTCAGCAAAAAACTGTTTGGCGGCGGCTGAGAATTGTTCAGCAGGTACTTCCTGTGCGCTGTATTCAAGAGATTGTCTGGTCTGCTCGGCAAAAAGGCGATGAATACGTGGTGATTTGCTGTGTTTGATGGGATGGCCAAACACGGCGTAGCGGTCTATTGAGTTCATGATTGCGCTTTTTTCTCCATCCATAGTTCCCATGAAATTGTTGCCAGAACAATCACAATAGCGATGGCCAGTTCTACCCAGAGAAAGTGTGGTGTATAGACGGAAACGACAGCGGCAACGCCCAGAAAAAGACCGACTAAACTAAATCGCCAGCCTACACGCAGGCCATCAAGTATGGTTGAAAGCGATAAAATCAGCAGGATGATCAGTCCTGCATCCTCTTCGGCTATCCGTCCGGATTGATGTATTAAAAATGCACCGCCAACTATCAACAAAGACGTGAACCAGTGTATGGATTGTTCACGTAATATGATCTTGAAATCATCAGTGCGATGTTTGGATTGCAGCCAGCCGATAATCATTGCAAACAGGCAAAATACAAGAACCATAATTAGCCAGTAACCATAGCCGTCAGCGGGGGAAAAATCCATGATCCCGATACCGACCAGCGACAGGATAAGCAGCAAAACCAGAATGGCTTCTTCAATGTGAAATCTTCTTTTTTCTGTGATTAGGATGTCTTCTTGCATGAAACAGGCCTCATTTCAGTTGATAGATTAAAGATTTTATCAGTGTTAATCTTGCAACCACTGGGCTACAGATTTGGCGAAATAGGTTAGGATTGCATCGCTGCCGGCACGTTTGAACGCCAACAGGGATTCCAGTACAACTTGTTTTTCATCCAGCCAGCCGTTCAGTGAGGCGGCTTTAAGCATGGCGTATTCGCCGCTGACCTGATAGGCAAACGTTGGAACGCCATATTGGTCTTTTACCCGACGGATGATGTCCAGATAGGGCATTCCTGGTTTGATCATAACCATGTCCGCGCCTTCCTGTAAATCCAGCTGTATTTCGCGCATGGCTTCATCGGAATTGGCCGGATCCATTTGATAGCTGTATTTGTTGCTTTTGCCTAAGTTACCGGCAGAACCCACTGCGTCCCTGAAAGGGCCGTAAAAACTGGAGGCATATTTGGCAGAATAGGCGAGTATCAGCGTGTTGATATGATTTTCTGCTTCCAACGCCTGTCTAATCGCGCCGATACGGCCATCCATCATGTCCGATGGAGCCACAATATCGGCGCCGGCTTCGGCATGAGACAGCGCCTGCCGGGTTAATACCTCTATTGTTTCGTCATTAATAACGTAGCCGTCCCGATTGACCAGTCCATCCTGACCGTGTGAAGTAAAGGGGTCTAGCGCCACATCGGTAATAATGCCCAATTCGGGAACGGCTTTTTTTAAAGCTCTTACGCTGCGCTGAATCAGTCCGTCAGGGTTATAGGCTTCGGCTGCATTGTCTGATTTTTTATCCGCGGAAGTCACCGGAAACAGCGCAATCGCCGGAATACCCAAGTTATAAAGCTCATGCGCTTCTTCAAGCAGCAAATCCAGGGAGAGTCTTTCTATGCCCGGCATGGATGAGATGGCTTCCCGTTGATTTGAGCCTTCAGTGACAAACATCGGATAAATCAAATCGTCAACAGATAAGCGGTTTTCGCGCATTAAACGACGGGAAAAATCGTTAAAACGCATTCTTCTCATGCGTGTGTGAGGAAAATTAATGTTATTATATGTCATCTTATCCTTAGCTCTAAGGGGTTTGGGATATCAGAAATCTGTTCTAATGCGTTAAGCTTAAGGCTTTGCGCGATTTATTGTATCAGGGAATTAAATTCACTGATATTTGACGACTGCATGGACAGATATTTGCTTTTGCAATATCTGTATTCACCACATCAGTGTGAATTATGCGGTCGTCGGCAAAGCACGGATCGGTTGCCGAAGATAAAAAAGCAATTCGTCAGTTTAATTTTAGAGGTTTTTATGAAAGCTAAACAAGTTACAGTATTTGGTTTATTTGCAATGTTGCTCAGTTTAATGCCTGTTACCAACGTAATCGCGGCAGATTTGTTGCCTCCGCAACAAGCAATACAAAAAGCTTCAGTGCAATTACAGGAAAAAATGCAGGATAAATCTTTTACCAAGGATTTTAAAAAGATTACCAAGTTCGTTAACGAAGTCATTTATCCGCATACTGACTTCGACAGGATTTCTGCATTAGTACTCGGAAAACTCTGGAAAACAGCGACTCAAGATGAACGCGAGCGGTTTAAACATGAATTCCAAACAATGCTGGTAAGAACCTACTCCCGCGCTTTTGTAGAATTTAATGACTGGTCTGTCCGTTTTCTACCGATTGAAATGGGTGAAGATTCGACAAAAGTGATTGTAAAAACAGAAGTTTTACAACCGGGCATTCAGCCTATTAGCGTAAATTACCGCATGCTGTTAAGCCAAGGCGAATGGAAAGCCTACGATATTATGATTGAAGGCGTGAGTCTGGTTACTAACTATCGCACAACCTTTACTCAGGAAGTTCAAGCCAAAGGTTCATTAAACGCAGTTATTGAAGGGCTGGTTAAGCGTAATGCAGAAGCATTGGCGGGATAAGTTGCAGCAAGTTCCTAAATAAATAAGTAGCACCCTGTCATATCGTAAAGGTGACCCGACCGGTCGCCTTTACTCGTTTATCCTCGCTTTCACAGCTAATACTGTTTCCAGACGTACAGTGCATTTAACCCAATGAGTTCCCAGAAAGATTCCATTTATGCCAGTCCCATTGGCGAAGTCGGCGCGTTTAAATTTGACAAAAAATTAGCTAAAAAGTGCTTGCGACAAGTCGGTCCCAGCAGTACCAAAGTCTGGTTCCAGTATTTTATTTCACCTCAATCGTTGTCTTGAAATGATCGATTACCAACCCTTATATAATGTGCTAATCGATGCCAAGGCCGATGCCTGGGCGGACATGCTGCCGCAGCAGCTTGCAAGTGCTTTTGATCCGGCCAGGCACGGTAATTTTGCGCAGTGGCAGGCGCTGGTCGAGAGCGTGCCGGTGTTGCCCGCTTCGCAACGCGTTCTGGACGCCGATGCGGTGCAGATTGGCAGCTTTGATGATCTGGCCGCTACTGCTCCCGGCAGTCTTGCGGCATTCACGCCATCCCCGGCGATCACTAAAACTGCAAAAAAACAGCTTGAAGACCAGCTAAAGACGTTGTCACCATGGCGTAAAGGTCCTTATGACTTGTTCGGTATTCATATAGATACCGAATGGCGCTCGGACTGGAAGTGGGATCGGTTAAAAAAACATATCGCGCCGCTTAAGCACCGACTGGTATTGGATGTGGGGTGCGGCAATGGCTATCATTGCTGGCGCATGTTGGGCGCCGGTGCAAGAATGGTGGTCGGCATAGACCCCATGCTACTCAACGTCATGCAATTCCAGTTGGTCAGGAAGCTGTATGGCGAGGCGCCTGTCTATGTATTGCCTTTGGGCATAGAAGACCTGCCTTATGGCCTGAAAGCATTTGATACGGTGTTTTCCATGGGCGTGCTTTATCATCGGCGTTCGCCTATCGATCATCTGCTGGAATTAAGAGACTGTCTGCAACCCGGTGGCGAGCTGGTATTGGAGACTCTGGTTATCGATGGCGGCTTGGGTGAGGTTATGTTGCCGGAAGACCGTTACGCCAGAATGCGCAATGTGTGGTTTTTGCCCAGTTGCGAAACCTTGATCAGCTGGTTGAAACGCTGCGGTTTCAAAAATATCCGTCTGGTCGATGTCACCACAACCAGTATTGAAGAACAGCGAAGCACGGAATGGATGCCGTTTCACTCGCTCAAGGATTTTCTTGACGCAGAAAATCCGCAACTGACTTGCGAAGGTTTGCCGGCTCCAAAGCGGGCCATTGTCATTGCCAATTCCGCTTAACAATATTCAGATCAGTGGCGTTGTAAATTGCTATTCAAACCGCCACTTTTATAAACTAACATTATTTAACATTACTCGAGATTCAAATGACTGCCCCACATATTGGTTTTATTAGTTTGGGATGCCCCAAAGCCCTGGTCGATAGCGAAAGAATTTTAACCAAACTTCGTTCAGAGGGCTACACCATTTCGCCGACCTATCAGGACGCCGATCTGGTCGTGGTAAACACCTGCGGCTTTATTGATGCGGCGGTAGAAGAATCACTGGACAGCATCGGCGAGGCGCTGGCTCAAAACGGCAAGGTCATCGTCACCGGCTGTCTGGGCACAAGGGAAGCCGAAATTCGTGAGCGTCACCCGCAAGTCTTGAAAGTGACCGGTGCGCACGCCCTGGAAGAAGTCGTGGCTGCCGTGCATGAACATTTGCCGCCCCCGCATGATCCGTTTATCAGTCTGGTGCCGCCGCAAGGCATCAAGCTGACGCCACGCCATTATGCCTATTTGAAGATTTCCGAAGGCTGCAACCATCGTTGCACCTTCTGCATCATCCCTTCCATGCGCGGCGATCTGGTCAGCAGGCCTGTCGATGACGTGATGCGGGAAGCCGAACGCCTGGCCAATGCCGGGGTAAAGGAACTGCTGGTGGTTTCTCAGGATACCAGCGCCTACGGCCTGGATTTAAAGTATCAAAGCTACGATTGGAAAGGTCGTTCGGTCAGAACCCGTTTTTATGAGTTAGCCGAGGCGCTGGGCGATTTGGGCATCTGGGTCAGGATGCATTACGTTTACCCGTATCCGCATGTGGATGAAGTGATCCCGTTAATGGCCGAGGGCAAAATCCTGCCTTATCTGGACATACCGTTTCAACATGCTAACAGCCGCATTCTTAAGCTAATGAAACGCCCGGCAGCCAGCGAGAATAATCTGGAACGCATTAAAGCATGGCGCGAAGTCTGCCCCGATATTACCTTGCGAAGCACGTTTATCGTCGGCTTTCCGGGCGAAACCGAACAGGAATTCGAGCAGTTGCTGGATTTCATGAGCGAAGCGCAAATGGACAGGGTAGGCTGCTTTGCCTATTCGCCGGTCAAAGGCGCGGTCGCCAATGACTTGCCCGACCAGATTCCGGAAGAAGTCAAACAGGAGCGTCTGGCGCGGTTTATGGCGCATCAGGCAGAAATTAGCGCCGAGCGTTTGCAGAAACGGGTAGGTCGAATCGAAACGGTCTTGGTCGATGAAGTGGTTGAAGAGGGCGCAGTGGCAAGAAGCAAAGCCGATGCGCCGGAAATCGATGGGCAGGTGTTCATCGACGGGGCGACGCATCTGAAAGTCGGCGATTTTGTCGATGTCGAGTTGGAAGAAGCGGATGAATATGATTTGTGGGGGCGACTGGTTTAGGGTAGCTCGCAATAATATATAATGCAGTGAAGCGCATCTCAATCGCTAACCAGATTTGGCATAGCTATCCTTGGCTTCCGTCGTTCCGGCAGGGAGTGCCGGAATGACGGAAGAAGATTTGGCAAATTGCCAAACCTCAGCGAATGTTATAATATAACATTCTATTTTAGGTAACCGATCTTTGCAATGACCGAAGCCGCCGAAGCAAGCCACAGCCATCCCCATCCTTCAGAACACGACCATAAAAAATGTGTCAGCGAGGCATTAGGCACCGCCGAGCAGTTGTGCGTGGTGCGCGGCGTGCAATTAACCCCAATCCGCCATCAAGTGCTGGAACTGATCTGGGATAGCCACAAAGCAGTCAAAGCTTATGAGCTGTTGGATCGCATCAAACCCCTGCAAAATGCGGCAAAACCCGCGACGATCTACCGCGCACTGGATTTTTTGATCGAACAGGGCCTGATTCATCGGGTGGAAAGCCTCAATGCTTTTGTCGGTTGCAGCTGCTCGGGGCATCAACATGAGCAGTTATTGCTGATTTGCAATAACTGCCAGGAAGTGGAAGAACGGTCGGCCCCCGAAGTCATGCAGGCGCTATCGCTGGAAATCAAACAGGCGGATTTCATTGTGCACAGCAAAGCCATAGAAATTCATGGCATATGCGTAAAATGCGCGCAGACCATGAGCAGCGAACAAAGCTGATGCCGTTATTTTTGAAAGCAGCGAGGCTCATCAAGTGTTACGTTATAACATTTCTCATTATTCAGGCAATACGTTCAAAACCTATGAATAAAAAAACCGCCATTTTTTTCTTCCTATCAACGGCTGCGGTAGCGCCGACAGCCTATGCAGCCAAAGAGGATATACAAGAATTAGAAGACATTGTTGTCACCGCGCCATTGCAGGACAAAGTCTCTGAGTCCGCCGTTCCAGTCACCGTTTTGAGCGATGAGGAATTACGTTTGAAAGTCGGACACACCATCGGTGAAACGCTAAAAAACGAGCTGGGCATTACCAGTCAGTCCTTCGGCCCAGGTGTCGGTACACCGGTCATTCGCGGTCAAAGCGGGCCGCGTGTGCGTGTGTTGAGCAATGGCATTGGCAGCAATGACGTTTCGGCAATAAGCCCCGACCATGCGACCAGCGTCGAGCCTTTGCTGGCGGAACGCATCGAAGTGTTACGTGGCCCCGCCACATTACTTTATGGCAGCGGAGCGATTGGCGGTGTGGTCAATGTTATCGACAACCGGATTCCGGAAAAGCTCTCGGACAAATTGCTGGGCGGTGCGCTTGAGCAGCGTTTCGACTCAGTTTCCGATGAATCTTCCACAGTCATGAAAGTAGAAGGCGGTAAAAGTAACCTGGCTTACCATTTGGACGGCTTTTATCGCGACCGCAATAATCTCGATATCGGTGGGTCGGCCATTGATGTCAATGCCGCTCAAGCTACTGATCCGACGCTGAATGTAACTCATAACACCAAAGGCTACATCAACAATACCTCCGCTCATGCCATCAGCGGTTCGGCTGGCGTTTCTCTGGTAGGCGATCCGGGTTTTGCTGGTGTTGCCATTAACCGTTTGGAGAATAATTA
>JAQTLI010000013.1 GCA_028714995.1 Methylobacter sp.
CTGGGGTTTTGCCGAAAACATGGCCTATGCGACGCTGCTGATGGAAAAACACCACGTCCGCCTGACCGGACAGGATGTCGGTCGCGGCACCTTTGTGCATCGCCATGCTGTTTTGCATAATCAACTGAAAAATACAACCTATACGCCACTTAAACATCTGGACAAGGATCAAGGCCGTGCGCAGATTTTCGATTCCCTGCTTTCCGAAGCCGGCGTGCTGGGTTTCGAATACGGCTACAGCACGACTACGCCAAGCACTCTGGTCATCTGGGAAGCGCAATTCGGTGATTTTGCCAATGGCGCTCAAGTTGTTATCGATCAATTCATCAGTTCCGGCGAAACCAAATGGGGCCGCATGTGCGGTCTGGTCATGTTGTTGCCGCACGGTTTTGAAGGCCAGGGACCGGAGCACTCATCCGCTCGACTGGAGCGCTATCTGCAACTCTGTGCCGAACATAACATCCAGGTTTGCAGCCCGACCACTCCCGCGCAAATATTCCACTTGCTGCGCCGCCAGTTGATACGTCCGTATCGAAAACCGCTGATCGTCATGAGCCCTAAAAGCCTGCTGCGGCATAAGCTCGCGGTTTCCACGCTTGAAGACCTGACTACCGGATACTTTCAGCCCGTCATCGGCGAGCAGGATGACATCAATCCCAAAAAAGTGACTCGCCTGGTTATGTGTGCTGGCAAGGTCTATTACGACCTGCTGGAAGCACGGCGTAAAGACGAGCTCAAGCATGTCGCTATTGCCCGCATAGAGCAGCTCTACCCATTCCCCGATGAGTTGTTTAAAGCGGAAGTTGGCAGATACCCGCAGCTCAAAAATTTCATCTGGTGTCAGGAGGAACCACAAAATCAGGGCGCCTGGTATCATTCCAGACACCATTTTGTTGACAATCTGAATCCAAAAATAGAGGTTACTTACGCTGGCCGCGAGGCATCGGCGGCTCCGGCTGTCGGCAATTTCCGCGTCCATATAGAACAACAAAAAGCTGTCGTTCAATCGGCTCTTTACGGCAAACCTTCAGGAAAATAACATGAGCATTGAAGTCTTAGTCCCCAACCTACCCGAATCAGTTTCTGACGCAACATTGATTACCTGGCATAAACAAGCCGGTGATACCGTGATTAAAAACGAAAATCTTGTTGATCTTGAAACGGATAAAGTGGTTCTTGAAGTCCCCGCGCCTGAATCGGGCATCCTTACCAAAATACTGAAAAAAGACGGCTCCATTGTTGTAGGTGGTGATGTGCTGGCAATGCTTGAACCTCAAGCCGTACAGGAACAGCCAAAACCCGAAATCGCCAGCATGCATGAGGAAGATGAAACAGAGATGCCGCTAAGCCCATCCGTGCGCCGGTTAATTGCCGAAAATGCTCTTGATCCCTCGGTTATAAAGGGCAGCGGAAAAGACGGCCGCCTCACTAAAACCGATGTCTTGGATTATCTTCATAAAAAAGCCCTGCAGGAGGCTCAGATCATAGTTCCTGCAGCCGAAGTCCCGCAGCCTGCTGTCAAAGCAACCGAAATTCCCCTCAGCCCACCTTTTGCAAAGGCGGAAACCACCGGAGGCACGAGAATTTCAAACCTGCGCCCGGAACAGCGTGTACCCATGACCCGGTTAAGGGCAAAAGTTGCCGAACGCCTGCTACAGGCGCAGCAAAACGCTGCAATGTTGACCACCTTCAATGAAGTCAACATGCAGAATGTCATTGATCTTCGTAACCAGTACAAAGGCCGGTTCGAACAAAAACACCATGTCAAACTGGGCTTTATGTCATTTTTTGTTAAAGCTTCTATCGAAGCCTTAAAACGCTTTCCGGTTATCAACGCCTCTATTGATGATAACGACATCATTTACCACGGCTACTACGACATAGGCATTGCGGTCAGTACCGAACGCGGACTGATTGTGCCGGTCATACGCGATGCTGACCAGCTCGACTTTGCCGGTATCGAACAAAGCATTGTCGATTTCGGGGAAAAGACCCGCACAGGCACATTGAGCTATGACGACTTAAAAGGCGGCACTTTTACCATTACCAACGGCGGCATTTTCGGCTCCATGCTGTCCACCCCGATACTCAACCCGCCCCAGTGCGCCATATTGGGTATGCATGCCATAAAAGAGCGGCCTGTTGTTGAAAACGGCCAGATTGTCATCAGGCCGATCATGTATCTGGCTTTATCCTATGACCACCGCCTGGTTGACGGACGCGAAGCGGTACAGTTTTTAGTCACCATCAAAGAATGCCTGGAATCGCCCGCTCACCTGCTGCTTAACATATAAAATCATGTCAAAAAAACAAAAGCCGTACGATGTCATTGTCATAGGCGCTGGGCCTGCAGGTTATTCCAGTGCCATTCGATGCGCACAGCTCGGTTTAAAAACAGCTTGCGTTGATAACTGGTGCGACAGTAAAGGACAAGGTAGCTTGGGCGGTTTTTACCTCAACGCCGGCTGTGTCGCCTCGATGGCCCTACTGGAATCATCAAAAATTTATTACACACTGACCCATGAACTGACAAAACACGGGATACAGGCGGACAATATTTCCATGAATATTCCGCAAATGCTTCAGCGTAAAAATGACATTATTGACGATCTCAGAGATAACATTGCCGACTTATTCGTTCGACACAAAATTGACCGCATCCATGCAACGGCCAGACTGCTAAATGAGCGGCTCGTGGAAATCAATCCGGTTGACCATTCAAAGCCATCAGTAATTGAAGGCAACCATATTATCCTGGCCACCGGCTCATCCCCCAGCGACCTGCCCTGCGCCCCGGTTGATCACGAATTTATCATTGATTCCATTGACGCTTTAAACCTTAACTCAGTCCCAAAAAGACTGGCCATTATCGGCGCAGGCGTCATAGGCCTTGAATTGGGCGGCATCTGGAATAGGCTCGGCGCTGAAGTTATTCTGCTGGAAGCGCAGGAAACATTTTTAAGCCTGCCTGACCAACAGATTGCGCGCGAGGCCTATCGCATCTATAGCGAACAGGGACTGGAACTGCGTTTGGGCGCACGGGTCATTTCAGCAAAAAAAGGCAACAAAAAAGTCACCGTTGAATATCAGGACAATGAAGGAACACACACCCTGCGCGTCGACAAACTCATCGTTGCATCCGGCCGAAAACCCAATGGCGAAAACCTCGCAGCACCCGAAGCCAATTTATTACTCGATGAAAACGGCTATGTCCATGTAGACGACAACTGCCGAACCACCCTGCCCGGTGTTTATGCCATAGGCGACCTGACCTTGCTCGGCCCCATGCTTGCCCATAAAGGCATAGAAGAAGGCGTATTCGTCGCCGAGCAAATTGCCGGACTTCATAACACTATCAACTATGACATCCTGCCCAGCGTTATTTATACCGATCCTGAAATTGCCTGGGTAGGCCAAACCGAACAAGCGTTAAGAGCCGCAGGCGAAAATATTAAAATCGGAACCTTCCCTTTAAACGCAACAGCCCGGGCACAAACCATAGGCAAGTCAGAAGGCATGGTTAAAATCATTGCCCAAGCCGATACCGATACCATTCTCGGCGTTCACATCATCGGCACCCAAGCCTCTGAACTGATTGCCGAAGCCGTACTTGCCATGGAATTCACCGCCAGTAGTGAAGACCTCGCCCGAACCATACACGCTCACCCCACCCTATCCGAAGCCCTGCATGAGGCAGCGCTTACGCTGACCAATAAGACATTGCATTTGCCGACAGGAAAATAGCTGCTCAAGTCGAGCCAGCATGAACACATCGCTGGCTTATGTGGCAACAAAAAATAGAGCTTTTTAAATACATGTTTCAAAAAGAATTGAACCGGGCATAATTGATCTGTCAACACTTTTCCGGACACACGGTTAAGCAGCTTTGTGCTGCAATTCATAGTCAACTGACGATAAATAGCCATTTGCTGAATGGAGAGGCGTTCGCGGTTGTAAAAGACCTCAATATACTCAAATACAGCTTGTCTAGCCTCAGCTCGTGTTTGATAGGTTTGATGATGTATAAGTTCGGTTTTCAGGATGTGGAAGAAGCTTTCTGAAACCGAATTAGCCCAGCAGTTGCCTTTACGACTCATGCTTTGTCGGATGCCGTGCTGGGCTAATAGCACCCGATGACTTTCCGAAGCATATTGACTGCCTCGGTCACTATGCCACAACAAGTCTTTCCCAGGTTTTCGTTTCCAAATGACCATCAATAGTGCGTCGTTCACCAGCTTAGTCCGCATATGCTCCGCCATTGACCAGCCAACCACTTGGCGGGAATACAGATCAATCACGACCGCTTGAGTATGGATATGAGTGATGTCGCCGGCATAAACCTGATTGGGCTGGTTCACTGTGAATTGACGATCCAGATGATTAGGTGCAATCGGCTGGTCATGCTTGGAATTCGTCGTAGCCTTGAATTTACGCTTGGTTTTACAAACCAACTCGGCTTCCCGCATCAATCGGCCTATCCGCCGTCGACTGACTACCCGATCTCGGTTTAATAACGATTTTTGGAGTCGTCGGGTTCCATAGGTAACGTGACTCTTCTTGAACAAGCCCTGAATAATAGTCGTCAGTTCAATATCATCCGTTTCAATCGCGGTTTGAACGCATACAGCCAAGCATAGTAAGCACTTCGGGAAACCTGCATCAATCGATACATCGAATCAATTGGAAACTCGGTCGTATGCTGTTTGATCCAAGCGCACTTCACCGGTGCTCCTTGGAGAAGTACGCTGCCGCTTTTTTTAACAGATCGCGCTCCTCTGTCAGTTAAGCATTTTCTTTCTTTAGACGCTTTAATTCTTCATAAAGATGTTGGTCAGTCCGAACCGTTTTATCGTTCTCTTTCGGGCAGCTATATTTTGCTATCCAGGTATGCAGGGTATTCACATTAATACCGAGATCTTTGGCGACTTGGGTGATGGGCCTATCGGATTCATTAGCCAGATTAACCGCTGAGGCTCTGAATTCGGCTGTATAGGTATTTGGTTTTTCTTGGTTCATTTGGGATCACACTCTTTTCGGGATATTTTAAAATGTGTGTCCGGTTTAATGTAGCCACATCATAAATTCAACGTTGATTTAACTGCGTCTGGTAAAGCGCGTGGCTTTTCGGAAAATATTTTTGCAGCAAGGTGACCGCTTCGGCACACTTGGCCCGATTGGTGCGTTGCTGCCAGGCGAGTGCCACTGCGAACAAGGCTTTGTCCAAATCCGCCAGCTCCGGATTGCTGCGCAATAAGGAAAGCACGATATGTTCGGCGTTTTCAGGATAACCGTATTTCGCGAATTTGATCGCGAGGTGGTGCAGGCGGGTGGATTCCAACGCTATTTTTCCGGGTTGAGCCTTGCGGTAGTAGCCGAAAGCGTCGTTGAGTTGTTTCATGGTTTGCGCGTCGTTGTCGTTCAGATCCAGGACCTCGACGAGAATGCGGTAAAAATCGGCGCTGCTCGGGTCATGCTTTAAAGTATTATAAAGTTGCCAAAGGATATCCCGGTCATTCGGATATTCGACGTGCAATTCCTGAAATAACTTTTGCGCCTTGGGGATATTCAGCGCGCCAAGGAATTGCATGCCCTGCCGGTAGCGCTGCTGTTTGTCTTCATCGCGCTGCGCCGCATCAAGATAAGCCGTATCGATATTGGCTCCCAAAAAACGCGGCAACAACGCCGCTAGCAAGCCGCCGGACAACAAGCCGCCGATGTGCGCGATAAAAGCGACATTGCTGTCGGGCATGGTCATCATTTGATAGAACTCGTTCGCCAGCCAGGCGGGCAACATGATCAAAGCCGGGGCGCGCGCATAGTCAAAATAAAACAAAAGCGAATAAAAAAATCGGATCTTGCGCAGCCCGAAGATGCCCGCATACAAGCCCATGAGACCGGCTATCGCGCCTGACGCGCCAACCAGCGGGAGTTCGCTCGACGGGTTAACTGCCCAGAACAGACCGACTGCAGCCAAGCCGGTCAACACATAGCAAAGCAGGTAAACCGTCGAACCCAGCGCCATTTCCACGGCAAACCCGACCAGGAACAAGAATAACATGTTGCCGAGCAGGTGTCCGATATCGCCATGCAGGAACATGTGGGTCAAAAAGGTCAACGGCTTATGCTCTGCCGGTGTGAAACCGTACATTTTATTCACCGGCTGGAATGTCAAAGCCTCGAAACTTTTTCGCTGGACCTGCCAATTGCCGAATTCGGCATTGTCGGCGGTGACGATTTTTCCGTGGTTCAAGCGCGCCATGAAGTCGGTGTTGTTTTGCATGTGTAGCAATAGCCCTTGCAAGGAATATTGCTGGGGCTCGTTCAGTTGCCGATAATCCGTACCCAACAATTTCTGTAAAGACTCGGGATCAATGTCCTTCCCTTCGTCATCCAGCATAGCGGCATACGGCGGCAATTCAAGATGCGGCAAGCCGGAGGTAAAATAAAAATCGAACTGGTCAGTGTATTTTTTATTTTCGTAGCCCTGAACCCCGAAAAGGATCGCAGTGCAAGTCAAAATCAGCAACAAGGTGACCAGCGGCGGCCGTTTCCAGTCTATGGATTTTTCCAACGGTATGATAAGCATGCAATCCCTCAGCCGATAATCGAAGATGCCAATTGGTGATATTCCTTAACTTGCGGCATCATGACATGGTCGGGATAGCGCTTCAGCAGTGCGTCCAATATTTGTATCGCCTGCGCATCGTCCTGCTTGTGTTCGACCAGCACTTTGGCGACCATCAAATACGCTTCCGGCAGCAGTTCGCTTTGCGGAAAGCGTTTATGGTAGCCGTTCAATATCGCCAGGCAATCGTCGAATTGCCGGTTTTGGTAGGCCGCCTCGCCCAATTCGAACACCACTTGCGGGTCTTTATATTCGAATGCGGTATCGGCACGCACGCAATCGACATAAACGCCGACGGCTTCACGCAGACGCTTAAAACGTGGCATAGCTTCATGTTTTAACAAAAATTTCAGGTAGGCTTCGCCAAGTCGGCATAGTTCGGCGTTGCGTCCCGTCGATTGCAACAACCTATGCAACTTGGCGTAATATTCCGGCTTGTGATCTCGCTGGATCGCCTTTTGCAAGCGCTTGATTGCAGCATCCTGCATCCCTTCTATGTTCAGGATATAAATTTCGTTCAACAGCGGATCGGCGGAAAGGCCGGTAACGGGTTTACGTGGACTTTCCTCGACATCCTTGACTTCCTCAAAGCCCAAGACTTCGTGGTATTGATAGATCAGGTAACCCATCATCGCGAACATTGCGACTGTGAAGTATGCCTGTAAAAAAAAGCCTACCGGCAGCAGCAAGAAACGGGGAATATATTCGAGTGCTGCGTGTTGCAGCATCTCTTGGCCGCCGAACATCAACAGCAAAAACAGGTAAAGGACGAAATAGGGCTTACCGATGGTTGTCATCGTGCGAAAAATGCTGAGCGGGTTGACCGCATCGAGGATTCTGCCGTTAATCGCCAACAAGGTAGTGGATGCCGGGATGCCCATCAAGAAAAATACTCCAGAGATGATGAAGCCCGGCTTGCCGAACAGCCGCGCCGCGAACTCCAACGCCGACGCTACCAGGAAATACACCACCCATTGCTTGAAAATAAGGGAAGAACTGACCACCTTATACTCGATCATCAGACCCGGGGCTTTCAGGTGGCCACGGGCGACATGATTCAGGCATTTATATGCGTAGAGCAGCAAAGCGTATGTAGTCGCCATGAATACCACGATCCCGAGAAAAATATTGGCCACAAACAGTAGGTTCAACAACGACAGCAGCACAATATAAATTAGGGAATCGGCCCTTGCGGGATAAATGAAAAACGCAGGAATGCGCTCCCAAAACGGTTTGATGGAATTTCCGATCCCCAATGACTGTAGTGGTTCCATGCAAATTGGGCAATCGCGACTAATTTCGTAGCGGTCGTCGGCACGTTCCGGGCGTTTCGCACAAGCATCTGAAATGTCGATCGTGCAGAGCGGACAATGCCATCGCGCCGGAAGTTCGGGAAAATACTTACAGGAAATTTTTGCGTTGTTGTCCATCGTTGTCCATTGATCCGTATAGCCTGAAGGTTACTGCGCAAAAGTATAGCCCTTCCGGCACTAACAGCAAGGGTAGGCATACCTTTTTCTCAATACGCTAAATGAGCTATGTTTTATCAAAAAACTCAATTTGAAAATTGTAAGGAAAGGATTTGCTCTAGGAATCCGGTGGCGGCATCCAACTTCAACAACTTTGCGGAGCTGTATCGCGAGCAGAACCAATATGCGAAAACCGAGCCGCTCTACCAAGGCGATGGAAGCTGGCGCCAAGGTGATTTCAACCCATTGAGAGATTGGAACAATACCCTACATTGAACTTGATTCACAAAACTCATCGACCGCTTAAAGTCTATTTTTGCCTGCTGATTGACTGGCGAAATCTGGCCGAAGCAGTTATTTCATGTTTTCAATCCATCGGTCATCTTATCCCCCACAATGGCAAACGCCGCGCTTCGTATACCTTCTGCAATCTGCACGGCTAACGCTTCATCCGCTAATGCACGGGCCATTGTTACGCCACCAGATAGCAGCGCCAGCAGTGCCACTGCACGATTGGCTTTCTCGGAGACGCTTCCCGAAGGTAGTCCTTGGGCAACCACCTCGATCACCTTCATCAATTCGGATTGGTAGGTTGTTCGAACTGTCTTGTTTGAACGAGCAACCTCAGACGTGAGCGCTTGCAATGCGCATGCCTCCGCAAGATCACAAGTGCGTTTTGTACTCAAGTAAAAATCGACGAAAACACCTATCCAGCCAGCGCCATGCTCTTTCTGTAAGCGCACGACGGCATCGTGCACCTCCCTGAGCCCATAAACAACGACCTCCCTAAAGGCTTCTTCCTTGGATGGAAAGTGACCATAGAAAGCGCCAGAAGTCACGCCGGCTTCTTTTGCCAGGCCATCAACCCCGATGCCTTCGTATCCACGCTTGCGAAATCCCCTACCTACGGCAGTCAGTATTCGCGCTCTGGATTCTTCACGGTATCCCGGTTTATATCGCATATCCACCTCTTTATGTAACAAAAGTTATTTTACCTCGTTTTTTCTGTTGACAGCATAACGATCGTTATGCAATATTAAATAACGGTCGTTATCTAATAGCCGTAATCCTCGCAAACGCATTGATCTCAACGTCACTTATAGGAGTATTGAAATGCCACTTACACTAACCCTCACCGAAGGTGTTTTGCCGACTGGTACCGAAAAACAAGCTGTCGCCCGAATTACCGATGCCCTGTTGAAATGGCACGGATTGACCGGCAATAAGGTAATGACTCCCAACATTACCGCTACGGTTCATGTATTACCTAAGAGTGCAACTTTCTCGGGAGGGAAAGAATTTTCTGGGGCCTGGGTTGAATGGAAAGTGCCCTCGTTTGCGTTTGCTGACCGAGAAATTCAACAAGGATTTTTCGCGGATGCCACCCACATCATTCATGAATTGTCAGGCGGCAAACAGCCTAAAGACAATATCTATGTCAACGTTGTTCATGCAGTCGATGGGGCCTGGAATCTGAATGGTCGGGCAATGACCAATGCAGAAATCGGAAAGGCCATCGCCAAGGGCTGATAAAGACAAGCCTGACTCATTGAGCGACGATACCACGCCGCTCATTCCCCTGGACATTAATTGGCATTTGCAATCTAAGGAGCCAGATCATGAAAAAATTACCTCTGATGATTATCTGTTTTGTGGCACTGAACCCGATTTCTCAACCCGGATATGGTGCTGAAATATCACCAGATAAAATACCTGAAGTATCTCGCACAATCATTCAGAGAACTGAAATTGAGGGCAGTGATAATGAGCTTCGGTTCCTGGTCGCCTACAGAATAAATAAAGACGGGACGTTTATGCATCCATTGTGATTTGGGATAGGCGATCGTCTGCGAAGAGACGTTTTTTGCCACTGGTTAACGGTTGAAATCCAGCTAATAGCAGACAATCGCACTTAACTGTAGAGAACGTAGAAAGTATTCGCGTCTCACGGCTTTGGGTTTTCTTCTTAGGTTCTGGCTACTTGTGTATTTCGTACAGTCCACGTCGATATATGCCGGGGGATGCCCCGAAAGACCGCTTGAATGCTTTGCTGAATGCTGGCACTGAATCATAACCACAACGCTCTGCGACCCGCTCTATGGTCATGCCGGGCTCTTTCAACCAGCGTGCAGCGATCTGCATGCGCCACGAGATCAGGTATTCGATAGGCGAAGCGCCAACCAGCTCAGTGAATTTTTCAGAAAGTACAGTTTTGGATATGCCTGCACGAGAACAGAGTTCGGCAATCGTCCAGGACTGCCACGGTTCCTGATGCATCAGTCCGAGCACAGTTTCCAGTCGGCTGTCCTGCATTGCCGCAAACACACCTCGATGTACTAGGCCTTCGTCAAGGCAATGGCGCACCACCAATACAAAAATGCTGTCGCATAGGCGCTCAACAACTGAATCGCTGCCAAAACGGTTGCTGGCTGACTCACTGATAATAAGCTCGATCAACCTTCCCAGTATCTCTCCGGCCTGAGATTTTCTGATTACGATTTCAGCAGGCAAAGCTTGCCATAACGCAGATTTCGGCATGCCAAGTTCAATTTCTCCACACACGAACCCGGTTTCTCCTGCATCCCAGGTTGTGATTATGGTGTCCGTTGAATCAGCAGGTAGGTGATCACTGCTATAGGAAAGAAAATGTTTTGCCGCATGTGGCAGGAACAAGGCCAAGTCGCCGTCTTCCAGCGCAAGCGGGGCTTGCCAACTGGGTGAATGCACCCATCCTTTTCCCTTGCTGACAAGATGAAACCAGATAGATTGATCAGAGTTGTGGTCCATCAGCCAGCGACCACAGATACCACCTGAATAAGCAAGCTTGGCACGCAAATTCAAGCCATTTACCAGTAAAGTCAACGCATCCAAATCGTTCTCCCGAACTAACGAACATAAATTCCGGAATCTTGAGCATGGGATAACGATCCGGAATCCATTAATCTTTAGCCATCAATTTTTTCACTATAACGCAATTCAAAGTTGACGAGCGCAATTGTTCAGAAAGATTCTCGACAATATGCATTTTTAGCATAAGGACTGTAGCACGGTACGCAAGAAATATATTGAAGTGTCATCTCGCCATAACCGATAAATCGAAACATTTTCTATTTTAGATAAGGAAAAATCATGGGACAAATTCATCTTAAGCAAACCTTCAACCACCCTGCGGACCAAGTATGGAACTGGCTTAAGGATTACGAAAACATCCACCGCATCCATCCGATGATAAGTAAATCTTATATCGAGGGTGAACAGAGTTGCGGGGTTGGGGCGTTACGCGTTTGCGAAATGAAAATGGGCGGATTTACACTCAAAGAGCGGGTGACGGACTGGCAAGAAAATCAGTCCTATACCGTTGACATCTATGAAACGACCATGCCGATGATGAACCGTTCATTGGTAACTTTAGGGGTGCGCGCTACGGGGGCGGAAACATCAGAGGTCTATATCGATATCGAATATACGACCACATTCGGTATCTTCGGGAATATTATGGACGTGCTTTTCATGAATGCCATGATGACAATGATGATGAAGCGGATGTTCAGAAAGCTGGATGAGTTTCTGAGCAACTCACGACAAGAGTCTCTCCGTGCACACGAATAATTCCAAGGTAAGAGCAATAGAGTTGTATCAGTAATCATAATGGAGAAAATCATGCGGGCAGAATATAAATTGAAGTTGACAGCAAAAACTATTGAAGACGCGGCGCCGAAAGCCAGGGCAGGACTTCAGCAGGCTCAAGAGAAAATGGGGTTTATCCCGAATATGTACGCGAGGATGGCCAATTCGCCCGGGCTGTTTGATACTTACCAACAAGGCTACGCAGTCTTCCGCGCGGAATCTGGCTTCACTCCAGTAGAACAGGAGGTCGTGTTCCTGACAATCAGTCGGGTGAACGGTTGCGAGTATTGCATGGCTGCACACAGTTTCGTTGCAGATAAAATGTCGAATGTTCCTGGTGTAGTGACTGACGCTATCCGGAACGATACAGAAATTCCTGATGAGAGACTGTCTGCATTGGGAAAGTTTACTCAGATAATGGTCGAGCGGCACGGTTTACCGAAAACCAGTGATGTCGAGGCATTTCTTGCCGCTGGGTATACCGAACGGCAGATTCTGGAGATTATTCTGGCAATTTCCGTCAAAACCTTGAGTAATTATGCCAACCATCTTTTCCATACGCCGGTAGATGCAATATTCGCTTCGCGAACGTGGGAGGATCTTCGCAGTTCTGGTTACCAAAATGTAGCAGTGAAATGAGTACGTCCTTTACCAGGAGAAAGTTTATACTTGCCGCGTCATCGCTTGGGTCGCTCATCATGACTAATCCGCAGAATGTATTCGCCCAGGCAAGTAGTGAAGGTTCAGAAGTCCTTCTTCCGCATAACAAGCTGGTGCAACAACCGTGGTTGGGTGAGGGGCCGAAGCCTCGCATTCTGGTCTTTGACGTTAATGAGACAATGCTGGATCTGAATGCGCTTCGGCCGCAATTTGAGCACATGTTTGGTAGCGGTGCTGCACTGGACGAGTGGTTTTCGTTGCTTTTGCAATACTCGATGGTTGTAACCCTGACAGACGCGTACTCCGACTTTGGAACAGTCGGCAAAGCGACTCTGCAAATGCTGGCCGACGGCAAAGGAGTTCAACTCTCTGCCGAGGACAAGACTCGGCTTATGCAAGGCGTACTTTCCCTACCTCCTCACCCTGAGATGCTAGAAAGCTTGAAACGCTTGCGCACCGCGGGTTTCCGAATGGTAACGCTGACCAATTCGAGCCCAACGGCCGTCAATGCACAGTTGCAGAACGCCGGTCTCGCCGAATATTTCGAGGAGTCCATCTCCGTAGACTCCGTACGTCGCTTCAAGCCCGATTTACAGGTCTATTGGAGCGCAGCCACGCACCTCCATGCCAAGTCAAGCGAACTATTGCTCATCGCCGCACATGCCTGGGATGTGTTCGGGGCAATGCAGGCAGGCTGGCATGCCGCATTCATATCACGACACGGAAGACCGCTGTTCCCGCTGGGTACGGAACCGGACATCGTTGCCACCGACATGAAAGGTGTGGCCGATGCTCTTCTGTAGTAAGATTTTGCCCCACGTGTAGTTCCTAATATCAATAAGAGTTTTGTAATGAGACAAATATTTAAAGTCATTAGTACGCTGGCCGGGTTGATTTTTACTTGCCAGGCACTTGCCGATAACCCCGTTTGGAGTGCATCAGGATTCAAACTGCCGGAATCGGTCGAATATGATGCCGCCCATGATCGCTTCTATGTTTCGAATGTGAATGGCGGAGTCATGGAACAAGATGGGAATGGGAGCATCAGTTTACTTGATGGCAGCGGCAAGTTAATTGATGTGGATTGGATTACCGGCTTACATTCGCCAAAGGGACTTGCTCTTCACAAAAACAAGCTCTATGTCGCCGACGTCAAGCAACTAGTGGTCATTAATGTTGAAAGCGGAAAGTTAGTGGCTCGCTATGAGGCGAGCGACTCTAGAGTGCTCAACGGTATTGCTGTCAATAAAGAGGGCAAAGTCTTTGTATCGGATTGGACCGGGAACCGTATTTATACCTTAGCGGATGGCGAACTAAAAATATGGCTGGAAAATCCCGAACTGAATTCTCCCAATGGTCTTTGGGTAGATAATACCCGCCTTTATGTTGCCAGCTGGGGTAAAAATCCAAAAGATGATTTCACCACGGAAACATCTGGAAACATCAAAAAAATATCCCTGAAAACCAAACAGATCGAGACGCTTGATCATGAAGGTCAGTGGCTTAATTTGGATGGTATTTCCCGTTATGCCAAGAACAAATGGCTGGTCAGTGACTTTCTTAAAGGAGAGATTTTACTGATCAATAAAAGCGGCCATATTGAAAAATCACTGCCATCAAAGAAGAGTTCAGCCGATTTTTACTACATTCCTGAAAAACACCTGCTTGTTGTCCCGCTGCTTATGAATAACCAGGTTGTGGCTTACAAAGTTGACTGAATATGTATCAACTACAGAATAAAAGAGCCGTGATAACGGGACGGGGGGTAACGACGGTATTGGCCTAGGCATCGCGAAGACTTTCGTTGAAAATAGTGCTGATATCGTCATAGTGCAGGTCTAAATTCTCGGCTACCGGCAAGAATTTTATTGCGCAATTGCCCTATTTCCAAGGTGGTTATAACGCTGTCAATTTTGTAAAATAAAAAGCTGTTGCGAAAAAACGTAAAGGCGATTTTTTGGCACGATTTTTTTACTAATAAAGAATTACGGAATAATTATGTGTTTTAGTGCTGATATGTCTCTTGGCTTGGGTCTGGCTGGTCTGGCCGCATCTACTGTTACTTATCTTGATAAAAGTGAGCCGTTGTGGGTTCGGGTTGCAAGGTCTTACGCCATTTTTCATTTTTCCCTGATGGAGTTTATTCAGTATTTCGCCTATCCAGTTGCGGATCAGTGCGGTTATGGCTCCAATCTATTTTTGAGTGAGCTTTCGACCTACCATATCAGCTTGCAGGCATTGGCGATTATGCCAGCGTTGGCTACTTATTCATCCGACAAAACCGCACTGAAAAAGGCCACCATCATCGGCGTAATACTCAGTTCGTCATTCCTGATTTTTAGCTTTCTGCCCAAAGAATGGCAGCTATTTGATATCGAACCCAATTTTATAGGCAATATGGTCGCGTGTTTGTTTATGGGCAAATACCATATCGGCTACCACATCACCAGCGCGTTTGGTTTGCTGGTTACGCACGGTTCATTGTTTGCCCTGGCGGTCAGCGGTTTTGCCTGGAAGGATAACAAACGCATCGCTTCGTATCATTTTGGCATGGCCATTATGACACTGTTTATGCCCCAGTGGATGTTCGGAGTGTCAACCGGCGAAGCCGCGGCGATGTATTGTTTTTATTCCATACCGATCACTGTCAGCTTCATGCCCTACTTTAAAAAGTTCTTCACCACACCAGCCGTAATAGAGCAGCGTAAATTTGCCTGACAGGCTTGATGGCGCGGTTATACCGCGCCCTGACTGCTGGCCTGGATTTCATACGTCTTACGTTTGCGCCAAAATAGCCCGTCTTATATACCTGTCAATTCGCTGCACGACTGACTTTGCCATCGTATCTTCTGATTTCTTGTTCGATAGTGTGCCTTTTCAAAGGCACACCATTGCTCCCCGTTTCTGGATCCGCGCAAAAGCTGCTGGCTGTGGTAGGAGCGCGTAACCTGCTGATTACGAATTAGTCTACAGCCTGTAGATGAATATTCACCTGTACCCTCCAGATATTCACAAGATAGTGTACGGACAAATCCCCAGCTACCCGGCTGGAACTTTATTGCGCCATCGCCCTATTTCTAAAGCTTCTTAGCTTATTTCGTGTCAAAATATGCCTTTATTCCAAATACGTTAAATCGAGTGTTAGTTCATGAAAATAGCTGTTTTATCCCGTAACCCCAAACTGTATTCGACCTCTCGATTGGTCAAAGCCGCAGAAGCACGGGGGCATGAGGTGCGGGTTTTGGATGTGTTGCGTTGTTACATGAATATTACTTCGCACAGTCCATCCATTCATTATCGGGGTGAAGACTTAACGGGATTTGATGCCGTTATTCCCAGAATTGGCGCCTCAGTCACTTTTTACGGTACTGCGGTATTAAGACAGTTTGAAATGATGAATGTATTTCCATTGAATGAATCCGTGGCAATATCACGATCACGTGATAAATTAAGATCAACCCAGTTACTTGCCCGTAAGGGTATCGGCCTTCCTGTAACGGGCTTTGCTAATAATCCTGATGATATTCAAGATTTAATTGCTCAAGTTGGCGGCGCACCACTGGTGATTAAATTACTGGAAGGTACGCAAGGGATCGGTGTTGTATTGGCAGAGACCCACAACGCAGCAGAAAGTGTTATTCAGGCCTTTATGGGGCTCAAAGCCAACATCATGGTGCAGGAATTCATAAAGGAAGCAGGCGGCAGTGATATCCGCTGCTTTGTCGTAGGCGACAAGGTTGTAGCCGCCATGAAGCGACAAGCGTTAGATGGTGAATTTCGTTCAAATTTACATCGCGGTGGTTCTGCGACTTTGGTTCGGTTAACACCTGAAGAACGCTCCACTGCAGTGCGGGCAGCAAGAATCATGGGACTGAATGTCTGCGGCGTAGATATGCTTCGCTCCAATCATGGGCCAGTCATTATGGAGGTCAACTCATCCCCCGGGCTGCAAGGCATTGAAAATAGCAGCGGCAAGGATATTGCGGATTTGATCATTCAGTTCATTGAAAAACGCTTTGAAACACTGGAAACCGCCAAAGATAAATCTTCTACCAATATTCGAACCCGTACTCGCGGTAAAGGTTAATTTAGAACCATAATTCAACTATTCCAACCAGACGCTATAAATCTTGCTGCCATCTTCAATAGCAAAAAATTGCTGAGGCGTAATGCCGTTTGTTCGAATGTTATCACCCACTTGTTTGAGGCCGATTTTTCATGACCTCCTGATACATCTTCAGGAATAAATTGTTGGCGCTACAACCACTGTATCTCGTGGTTATGGCGCGCTTGACATGTGTTAGTTACTGACTTGTTGATAGAGTTCAGGTTGCTCAGGGCCTTCTATGATCAATTCGGCAAGTGCGCCTTTATCAATAGCACGAGTCAGGCTGTGATCAACCAGCAAATATTTGCCGGCTACTTCAGCGGTAAATTCAATCATTACCGCAGAACCT
>JAQTLI010000014.1 GCA_028714995.1 Methylobacter sp.
GCGGAAATCCATCAGGGCCAGAGGCAGCAAAGACCTCATTAACAGGCCGGATATATGGCAGCAACTGCGTTGACTGACCGTAGCGATCGAAAAGAAAAAGCTTGCAAAATGGAGGAGTCCATATATGCGGTGAGGCACGAACCGCATCGTTCGAGAAACGCGAATGAACGAAGACAAACCATGGCAGAATATCGCCGCTTTCAACATCCCGGAGCCACTTGGTTTTTTACGGTCAATTTGGCCGAGCGTCATGGCATCGGCTATCGCGCCGACCATCAGCTCACCGCCATGAACTTCGGCAATGATCTGCAGGAAACCCGCGACTACGACGGCAACTGCATTACTCAGCCAAGGCTATGCCTACGAAAGCGGCAGCAACCGCCTGATCGGTATCGATACCCAGGCTCTGAGCCTCGACGCCGCCGGCAACACCCTCAGCGACAATCAGGGCCGGCGCTTCGAATACAACCAACAGTGTCGGCTGGATAAGGTCTATCAGGCAGACAGCCTTGCAGCCGTCTACTACTACAACGCCAAGGGGCAGCGCACGCGCAAAGAACTGCCGGGCAAAAAACCGCAGGTCATCGTCTTCCATTACAACCTGAACGGCCAGCAGCTGGCCGAAACCACCTCTCTTTTGGGTAAGCCCAACCCAAATCTCAACGTCTGTATGGTATACGCCGCTGGACCGCGCCGCAGCCCATTCCTTGGCTTCGTCTTGCTGAAGAATCTTTCACTATGGCGTAATCTGGGTTATCGTTGCGTGATTATATACACCTATCGCTAACGCCAGAGTCGGTACAAATATTACCCCTTTGGTGCCTGCGATTTTTTCAATTTGAGGAATTCTTCATGCTAAGGACACATACCTGCGGCGAACTGCGCCGGGCTCATATCGGCCAGAGCGTTACCCTGACGGGCTGGGTCCAGCGAAGCCGTGACAGGGGCGGGGTATTATGGATCGACCTCCGTGATCGTTACGGCATTACCCAGCTTGTATTCAACGGAAGCAAAACGGAATCCGCTTTGCGGGAGCAGGCCCGCTCGTTGGGGCGCGAATTCGTAATCCAGGCGTCCGGCGTGGTAGTAGAACGCGGAGGTAAAAACGAAAAACATTCAACCGGGGATATTGAGATCAAGGTTGAAAACTTCACGGTCCTGAATTCCTCGAAAACTCCCCCTTTCACCATCGAAGATAATACCGACGGCGGTATTGAACTCAGAATGAAATACCGCTATCTCGACTTGCGACGGTCGCTGGTCAGGGATCGTCTCTTGCTACGCAACCAGCTGACGCGACAAACCCGCGCCTATTTCGAAAGCCATAATTTTATCGAAGTAGAAACCCCAGCCCTGATCAGATCGACTCCGGAAGGCGCACGCGACTTTGTTGTCCCTTCCCGGATCAATCCCGGGGAGTTTTATGCGCTTCCCCAGTCGCCGCAACTTTTCAAGCAACTACTGATGGTTGCGGGTTTTGACTGTTACTTCCAGATCGTGAAGTGTTTTCGGGATGAGGACCTGCGTGCCGATCGGCAGCCGGAATTCACGCAAATCGACTGCGAGATGGCTTTTGTCACCCAGGAAGACGTTCTCGCCATGTTCGAAGGGCTTATCCGGCACCTTTTTACAACGGTCAAAAACAAGGAGCTTCCGGAAATTCCCCGCATGACATACTCGGATGCCATGCGGCTCTATGGAACGGACAAGCCCGACATACGCTTCAGCATGCAGTTTGTTGAACTGAACGAGGAGGTGAAGGGCAGGGGATTCAGGGTATTCGATGAGGCTGAACTGGTGGTCGGGTTTTGTGCTCCCGGTTGCGCAACATTTAACCGCAGTCAACTCGACAAACTTGCGGCATTCCTGAAGAAGCATGAGATTGGAGTTCATGGGCTGGTGTGGGCTCATTACACTATGGATGGAGTATGGAAATCATCAGTAGACAAGTTTTACCCCGAGGACACCGTAAAAACCTGGTTGGAAAAATGCGGGGCAAATCCCGGCGATCTTTTACTGATCCTGTCCGGAACTGCGGATAAGACCCGGAAAGCCTTGGGCGAATTGAGGCTGTTAATCGGCGAGCAGTTGGGATTCAGGGATAAGAATACTTTTTCAGCCCTCTGGGTGGTCGACTTTCCCCTGCTGGAGTGGAGCGAAGAGACCGGTCGTTACCTCGCGATGCATCATCCCTTCACTTTACCCAAACGTGAGGACCTTCCCATGCTTGATACCGATCCAGGCAAAGTCAGAGCGAATGCATATGACCTGGTGATAAACGGCACGGAAATCGGTGGAGGCTCCCTACGCATCCATGATCGTCAGACACAGGAACTGATTTTCAAGCGCTTGGGCTTGACGGAAGAGGAGGCACAAAAGCAGTTTGGCTTCTTGCTGGAAGCCTTCGAATACGGCGCTCCTCCGCATGGAGGAATCGCACTTGGCTTTGACAGGCTATGTTCCCTGTTTGCAGGCGTTGATTCCATCAGGGATGTGATTGCCTTTCCAAAGAATAACTCGGGCCGTGACACCATGACCGATTCACCTTCCACGATCAGTGACGAGCGTCTTGCCGAGCTTGCTATTTCATTGGTCCCAAAACGCTGACCGGAATATTCCAGATATCCGACATGGCTAATGAACAGGAGTGGGTGATTTCTATTGATAAAGTCGCCCATGATCTTTTCACCTAGGCATTCAACAGTATCATGATGTATTCGTATATTTCTTCTATATCATAATGTATTCGTATATACTAATAAATGATGCACAATTATCAATTTTTCTTCCGCTTTATCCTTGTCACTAGCCTGCTTTTGTTGGACGTTGGTTGCAACGGTCTTTTGAAACAGCAGCCTGTGGATAAGCTTGCGACCGATGCGGCAGGCATGTTGGAAGGCGACTTGGCCGGCCCTGGCCTGCAGCAGGTTGACGCCACACGCGTCGAAGTGCTGAATCAAGGCGAAAGTTTGGAAGTCGTGCTTTACAAACCCATCCGTATGCTAACGCCGGCGCCCGCTATTGTTTTCTTGCCAGGCCGCATGGCCACTGACGACCAGTATGAGAGCTACGCCCGTGCGCTCGCCTCCCGTGGGTTTGTCGTGGCTGTGCGCACTTGGTATTCGCTTTTCAGAAGCGACCTCGAACTGGCCTACGATGCGAAAGTAATCGCCGATTGGTTGATTCAGGATCAGGGGGTTGATCCGAGAAAAATAGGCATCGCCGGCCATTCGATGGGCGGCAAGGATGCGGTGCTTGCCGCCGCAAAATACAGTGGATTTGCCAGCGTGGTGGCCATCGATCCCGATGACAACGGCAACGTCTCGGTGGTGCACGGTCTGCTTGCCGGCTTGAAGGCTCCATTACTGCTGATCGGCGCAGAAGTCGCCTGGCAAGCATCCAGTGTCTGCGCGCCGCTGGCGACTAATTACCTGCGTTTCTTCGAGCGGGCACCCCCTGGAACCATCGAACTGACGCTGCGGGATGCTGACCATGTGCAGATGCTGGATGAGCCAGATCGATTCGGCTACGGCATATGCCGTAGCGGCACGGCGGATTCGCGCCAAGTGCGCATCACGGCAAGGCGCGCCACGGTTGGTTTTTTCCTCCAGCATCTCCAGGGCGGGCCGGCCTTGCCAAAGCCGACATCCAGCCAGGCTATGATCCGCGTGGCTCAGGCTTATCCCTTCACGGAAAAATGAAGGGCTCGTAACAGGGCGTAAACTTCCCTAAGCCTGATGCGCGGCGTTTGGAAAAGCAGGTATAGGGGCTCCCTTTGCGTCACGCGGAATTTTTCCCAGAACACTGTCTTTTCGTGCTGGTGCATTAGCTTGGTCGAAAACAAGAGGTAAAGCTTGCGAGACAGAAACTCAGCGATGGCACCGCAACCCTCAATCCGCCCCAGCGCTTCCAGCGGCCCGACCCCCATGCAGACCGAACCGACCCCCTCTTCGCGTAGTGCCCCCAGGGCCGTTGCCACCATAAGTTCGTTGGTATAGAGCGGGGCGGTGGGCGAGGAAAACACGAGGTTGATCAGGCTCTGGCACCCAGTGCAACCCACCCGCAGCATGGAGAGAAAGCCGATCACTTTGCCTGCCTGTTCGGCAATGAACCAGCGCCGGCCGTCCCGATCATCGAAAAGCCGAGGCCGACCGAGATACATCTGCAGCCCATGGCGGCCACCCTCCCAAGCTTCGCAAGCCGCCTGTGATTGGGCTTCCATCTGTGCATCAGGTTTCCCCAGGTACTCGCGCACTATTACCCCCGCCCGCCGGGCGTGGTTGAGGTGTTGACGCAGATGGCGGCCCTGCGCGCCTGTCTCAGGATCGTCCTGTGGATCGGCCATCAGCAGGTTGGCAAACTCCAGCGAAACATATCCGCGCTCGCGGGCATAGGCTTGCAAACTGGCCGTTGCAGTGACGTACAAGATGGACCAACCCTTGCCTGCGCAATAGTCGGCAAAGGCGTCGGCCAATTTGGCTTTATTCTCCGGCGCACAGATCGGATCGCCCTGCACGACAGCACACCGGCATACGAGCAAATAGCTGATCAGCCCGTCAACGTCAGGCGTACGGAAGATGGTATGCGAAGGATCCAGGGCGGCGTGCGACACGGGGCCGCCATATTGCCGGATCAGGTCCAAGGCGGTTGAAAGCGGTTTAGTCATAGGTTGAAATTAAATCCCGAAAGCGACATGAAAGAAAGCGGGGAAAATATAGGGGTTTAGGGCGCAATGGTGTGAAAGATTGTCTAGTATTTTTCACTTTAAGTGTCCTCTTACTCGTCGGCGAATACAAATAAATACAGATAATCACGCTGATAATAATTTGTAAATCAGCTTCTAATTTTTGATGCATTTAGCATCCGTTTTGATAGTTAAGTTAAATGATATATATATCTTAAGGGCAATAAGATAGCAATGAATGATGGTAATTTTTGACGCAGTTTGACAGTTAATGTGTTCTGGTTTATGAGCAGTGTATCCCTGTAATCCTGATCGACAGAGTGGTAGCAAGATGATTAAGAGTCAGAATGGTGAACTAATATTTAGCTGTCAAGATAGTATCGGTTCACTTTATTCCAGAGGGATAAATCTTGAAGGGGGGCGGTCTTAGAAAGTGCAGAGCTAAGTTATGCGATTCTCGAAGGCGTTAATCTCAAAGGAACTGACCTTTATTGGGGAATTCTGTTCTATGCAAATCTTAAAAATGCGAATCTTGAGAATGTGTCGCTAAATGGAGCAGATCTAAAGGGGGCATGCTTATGTGGCGCAAATTTGAAAAATGCAGATTTAGGCATCGATAATCTTGGTGGCACCGTACAAATGCAAGGAGCTGACTTAACTGGTGCTGTGTTTGTTGGTACTATCGTTGATCGTGCTAGTATGATAAAAATACTAAATTTCCTAATGCCTTTGATCAAAATGCTCAAGGAATGGTTTATATAAATTGACAACTAAGCCGAGTAGGGTGGGCAAACAGTTTCATCGTTTGCCCACGCAGATCCTTAAATCGCTTTCTTAATCCGTTCCAAGGCATTTTGCAGATTAGCCATGCTGGTAGCTATCGAGATTCTGATATGACCGGGGCAGCCAAATGCAGAGCCTGGCACTAGGGCAACGCCGGCTTCTTCGATCAAATATTCGGAAAACTCAAGATCATCATTGATGTTATCCAGTCTGGCTATCAGCTTTTCCACGTTAGGGAATACGTAGAACGTACCATCAGCATCCAGGCACTCTACGCCTTCAATGCTGTTGAGTTCGCTAACAACATAATCGTGGCGCTTTTTAAATTCAACGCACATGTCATCGATAAAGCTTTGGTCGCCGGTTAACGCGGCTTCGGCGGCATGTTGTGAAATTGAAGTCGGGTTGGAGGTGCTTTGCGATTGAATGGTGGTCATCGCCTCAATCAAATCTGCAGGCCCTGCGGCATAACCAATGCGCCAGCCGGTCATGGAGTAGGCTTTGGATACGCCGTTCATGACCACAGTGCGGTCATAAAATTCAGGGTGCGCGTTTAGGATGTTAACAAAAGTGCCTTTCTTCCATAGGATGTGCTCATACATGTCATCGGTCGCGATGACTATGTTGGGGAAATCCTTAAGGACGTCGCCCAGCGCTATAAGCTCCTCCAGTGAATAGGCAATTCCTGATGGGTTAGACGGGCTGTTGATGAAGATTAGCCGGGTTTTGTCGGTGATGGCGGTGCGCAATTGTTCAGGCGAAATCTTGAAATGTTGCGCCTGTGTGGTTTCGATAATAACCGGCACGCCATCAGCCAGTAACACCATGTCAGGATAGGAAACCCAGAATGGTGCGGGAACGATAACCTCGTCGCCGTGGTTAAGCAGGGCCTGTGTCAGGTTGAATGAGCTTTGCTTGCCGCCGCAGGAAACCAGAATCTGGTCGGCTTGGTAATCAAGGCCATTATCGTTTTTGAACTTGGCGATAATGGCTTGTTTTAGGCTGGGAATGCCGTCAACCGGAGTGTATTTAGTATAGCCATTATCAATGGCCTTAATCGCCGCCGCTTTGATGTGGTCTGGGGTGTCAAAATCCGGCTCGCCTGCGCCGAGTCCAATAATGTCTTTACCGGCAGCACGCATTTGAGCGGCTCTGGCGGTGATCGCCAAAGTAGGTGATGGTTTAACCGCCTGGACTCTATTAGAAAGTTTGATGCTCATGTTTCCCCGTGTAAAAATCAATGTCAAAGATAAAAATAATTATACCCTATATAATAGGCTGCTAACCACAGTCTAGTGTGTGATGTTTATAGAGAAGTATCAGTGAAAAAGAAGTTTAAAATTCATAGCCGGTTTCAGCCTGCCGGTGATCAGCCCACGGCGATAAGGCAACTGATCGAAGGTTTGAATGATGGTGAAGTGCATCAGACGCTATTGGGCGTTACCGGTTCGGGCAAAACCTTCACCATAGCCAATGTGATCAATCAGGTGCAGCGTCCGGCCATGATTATTGCGCCCAACAAGACGCTTGCGGCGCAGTTGTATGGTGAGATGAAGGAGTTTTTCCCGGAAAACAGCATTGAATATTTTGTCTCGTATTACGATTATTACCAACCCGAAGCTTATGTGCCGGCATCCGATACCTTCATCGATAAGGATGCGGCGATCAACGAGCATATCGAACAGATGCGTTTGTCGGCGACCAAGGCGTTGATCGAACGGGAAGATACCATAGTCGTCGCTACGGTTTCGGCGATCTACGGCTTGGGAGAACCTGAATCGTATTTCAAAATGGTGTTGCATCTGGTCAAGGGCGACATGATTAACCAGCGCGACATTCTGCGCCGTCTTGCAGAAATGCAATATACCCGCAATGACGTTGAATTGCGCCGCGCCACCTACCGGGTGCGCGGCGAGGTGATTGACGTGTTCCCGGCCGAGTCGGACAGCGAAGCGTTAAGGATAGAGTTGTTTGATGACGAGGTGGAGCGCTTGTCATTATTCGATCCGCTCACTGGTGAAATCTTGAGGCGACTGGCGCGTTATACGATCTATCCAAAAAGCCATTATGTGACGCCGCGAGAGCAGTTATTGGCTGCGGTTGAAGCTATCAAGGTAGAGCTTAAAGAGCGTCTGGAACAATTGCGCTCGCTGAATAAGCTGGTGGAAGCGCAGCGGCTGGAACAACGAACGCTGTTTGATATTGAAATGATACTGGAAGTTGGGTATTGCTCTGGCATTGAAAACTATTCCCGCTATCTGTCAGGCAGAAGTGCCGGCGAGTCGCCGCCAACGATGTTTGATTATTTGCGCGACAATGCCCTGGTGATTATCGATGAAAGCCACGTCGCCGTGCCGCAGATCGGCGCGATGTATAAGGGTGACAGGTCGCGCAAGGAAACGCTGGTTGAGTATGGCTTCAGGCTGCCTTCCGCACTGGATAATCGCCCATTGATGTTTGAAGAATTTGAGGCGAAAGCGCCTCAACGGATTTATGTGTCGGCAACTCCGGGGCCTTACGAAAGGGAGCATTCAGGCGTTTTTGCCGAGCAGGTGGTCAGGCCGACCGGCTTGCTTGATCCCGTGGTGGAGGTGCGTCCGGCTACAACCCAGATTGATGATTTATTATCGGAAATTAACAAGCGCATTGCAGTAAAAGAACGGGTGTTGGTTACAACTTTAACCAAAAGAATGTCGGAAGATTTAACCGAATATTTGATGGAACACGGCGTGCGGGTGCGTTATTTGCATTCTGATATTGATACCATTGAAAGGGTTGAGATCATTCGGGATTTGCGGTTGGGGCAGTTTGATGTGCTGGTGGGCATCAACCTGTTGCGCGAAGGCCTTGATATACCGGAAGTGTCATTGGTCGCCATACTGGATGCTGACAAGGAGGGTTTCCTGCGTTCGGTGGTCTCATTGGTGCAAACCATCGGACGAGCGGCAAGAAATATTAACGGCAAGGCTATTTTGTACGGAGATAAAGTCACCAAGTCGATGCAGCAGGCGATTGATGAAACCGAGCGCCGCCGTGATAAACAGCGTAAGTTTAATGTCGAGCATCATATAGAACCAGCAACGATTTATAAGTCGGTAACAGATATTATGCAGATGTCGATCCCCGGTTCAGGGCTGCCGACTGTTAGTAAGGTAGATAAGCAAGTAGCAGAGGCCTCGGCAAGTTATAAGTTGATGACACCTAAGCAGTTGGGTAAAAAACTGAAACAACTGGAAGATGCCATGTATCAATATGCAAAAAATCTTGAATTTGAGCAGGCGGCGAGAATCAGGGATGAAATCAAGGCGCTTGAAGAGCAAATGTTGGTTTAGGGGTTGCTTAACAAGAATCTGTTGATATAATAGTCGGCCTTGAGGTTGCACAGACTTCAGGCGCGTAGCTCAGTTGGTTAGAGCACCACCTTGACATGGTGGGGGTCGGTGGTTCGAGTCCACTCGTGCCTACCAGATTTATTAAGCACTGCCTCGCAGTGCTTTTTTTATTGCAGAAACTAAATATATAAAAATGCCAGTAATTACCCTGCCTGATGGCTCCAAGCGTGAGTATGAACAATTCGTTACGGTAATGGATGTTGCGCAGTCTATCGGATCGGGATTAGCCAAGGCGACCTTGGCGGGCAAAGTTAATGGTCAGTTGGTCGACGCTGGTGCATTAATAGATCAAGATGCCACTCTGCAAATCATTACGGCAAAAGATGAAGAAGGCGTAGATGTTATACGTCATTCGACAGCCCACTTATTGGCTCAGGCCGTCAAGCAATTATTCCCCGAAGCACAGGTTACCATCGGTCCAGTTATCGAAAATGGCTTTTATTACGATTTTGCCTACGAAAGACCCTTTACGCCCGAAGATCTGACTGCAATTGAGGCAAAAATGCAGCAACTGGTTGCGGAGGATTATGCAATCAAGCGCTCGATATTATCCAGAGATGAAGCGGTAAAGTTTTTCAGAAATCTGGGTGAAGCCTATAAGGCAGAGATTATTGAGTCAATTCCTGCCAATGAAGATTTGTCTTTATATGAGCAGGGCGGTTTTACTGATCTGTGCCGTGGCCCTCATGTGCCAAGTACAGGCAAGTTAAAAGCATTTAAACTTATGAAGATTGCCGGCGCTTATTGGCGCGGGAATTCCGACAATGAAATGCTACAACGTATTTACGGTACGGCATGGGGCGACAAGAAAGAATTGGACGCTTATCTGCATCGTTTGGAAGAAGCGGAAAAGCGCGATCATCGTAAGCTGGGCAAAGCTCTTGATTTGTTCCACTCTCAGGAAGAAGCTCCCGGGATGGTGTTCTGGCATGAAAAAGGCTGGGTCATTTATCAACAGGTTGAGCAGTACATCCGTGAGAAATTACGGGTAAACGGATATGGCGAAGTCAGAACGCCACAGGTGGTGGATCGTTCTTTATGGGAAAGGTCAGGTCACTGGGAGAAATTCGGCGACATGATTTTTACGACTCATTCAGAGAATCGCGATTACGCTATCAAGCCAATGAACTGTCCTTGTCATGTGCAAATTTACAATCAGGGTCTTAAAAGTTACCGTGATTTGCCCATACGTCTGGCGGAATTCGGTTCCTGCCATCGCAATGAACCTTCCGGCACCTTGCATGGTTTGATGCGGGTTAGAAACTTTGTTCAGGATGATGCGCATATCTTCTGTACAGAAGGGCAGATTCAGGATGAAGTATCGACTTTTATTGATATGTTGTTCGATGTTTACAAAGACTTTGGCTTTGAAGAAGTTATTATCAAATTATCTACGCGGCCAGAAAATAGAGTCGGTGATGATGCAGTCTGGGATAAGGCAGAAAGCGCTCTGGAACTGGCGCTAAATAACAAAGGTCTGAAATGGGATTTGCAGCCTGGCGAAGGCGCTTTCTACGGGCCTAAAATCGAATTTTCATTAAAAGACTGTATCGGACGGGTCTGGCAGTGCGGCACGATTCAGGTGGATTTTTCCATGCCGGGGCGTCTGGACGCAACCTATATTGCCGAAGACGGATCAAGACAAGTGCCGGTAATGCTACACAGAGCGATACTCGGTTCACTAGAGCGCTTTATCGGTATTTTGATTGAACAACATGCGGGAACCTTCCCGCTCTGGTTGTCTCCAGTGCAGGTGGTAGTGCTCAATATCACTGATCGGCATGCGGAATATGCCTCTCAAGTGATGAAAGAGCTGGAGAAACAAGGTGTCAGGATAAAAATAGACTTGAGAAATGAGAAGATCGGGTTTAAAATCCGCGAGCATTCTATGCAGCGCGTACCGTATCTTGTCATTATCGGTGACAAAGAATTAGAAGAACAAAGTGTTACGGTACGTACGCAAAAAGGTGAAGATCTAGGTAGTCTGTCAATCAGTGAGTTTACCGAACGGTTAAAAAAAGAGATTGAAGACAGAAAGTAATAATGTTTTTGGAGGAATAGAATATCGCTGCTAAAAAAGATGAAACGCGCCTGAATGACTCAATCACCGCTAGACGAGTGAGGGTGACAGGTGCAGATGGTGAAGCGCTGGGCATTATGACATTGGATGAAGCCAAACAGATTGCTTATGCTGCAGACTTGGATTTAGTGGAAATATCCCCCAATGCAGATCCTCCGGTCTGTAAAGTGATGAACTACGGTAAATACCAGTTTGAATTAAATAAAAAACTGGGAATTGCCAAGAAGAAACAAAAACAAATTCAGATCAAGGAAATTAAATTTCGACCTGGAACCGATGAAGGTGATTATCAGGTTAAGTTAAGAAGTTTAATAAAGTTCTTGAATGATGGTGATAAGACTAAAATCACTTTACGTTACCGTGGACGCGAAATGGCGCATCGAGAAATCGGTGTAGATTTGTTGAAACGGATAGAGAAGGACTTGGAAGAACTGGCAACCGTTGAGCAGTTTCCTAAAATGGAAGGGCGTCAAATGGTTATGGTAATGGCACCGAAAAAGAAAAAATAATCGGTAGCTATACAGAATAACTTCTTTTTGAAGTTGTACAGTAGCACAGGATGAGCTACTTAAAGCGTTATGAAAATGATGCTGATAATTCTTCAGGGCCATGCATTTTGCCTTGCTGGGTTATTTCTCAGGGATTTTGTTATTAATTATTGGAGCAAACAAATGCCAAAGATAAAAACTAACCGTGGAGCTGCCAAGCGTTTTAAGCGCACAGGCGGCGGCGGTTTTAAATGCGGTCAATCGCATCGACGTCACATCCTGACCAAGAAGACGACCAAAAGAAAAAGACAGTTACGCAAAGCGGCAACTATTCATCCGTCAGATGTGCGCATGGTTGCACGTATGATGCCGTATAGTTAATCAGGAAGAAGATAATGCCTAGAGTAAAACGCGGCGTAACAGCCAGAGCAAGACACAAGAAAGTTTTAAAGCAAGCGAAAGGTTACTACGGTGCACGTAGTCGAGTTTATCGCGTTGCTAAACAAGCGGTAATCAAAGCCGGTCAGTATGCGTACCGTGACCGTAAGCAGAAAAAACGTCAATTCCGCGCATTGTGGATCGTCCGTATTAATGCGGCCGCTCGTCTAAGTGGAATGTCATACAGCCGCTTTATCAATGGCTTAACTAAAGCCAATGTGAAGATAGACCGTAAGGTTTTAGCTGATATTGCAGTACGTGACATTGAAGCATTTGCTGAAATAGCGAAAATCGCTAAAGCAAATCAAAGTCAACCTTAGAAAGGAAAAGATTTCACTTAACTGAAATCTTTCTATTCCCCTCTCTCCATTTTGGGGAGGGGCGGGATTAGGGTATTAACCCTTAGCCCATTATCAAAATTCCTTTCTGGAATCCCCCCATCTAATTACATAGCGAGCAGATCAGTGTCGGCTACCCTAGAAGAAATTCTCGCGCAGGCATTACAGCAGCTTCGCGACGCAAAAGACCTTAATCAACTCGATCAGGTTCGTGTTCAATATCTTGGCAAAAAGGGTTTATTTACCCTGCAGATGAAAGAGCTCGGCTCACTTGATCCTGAACAGAGGCGCTCCGTTGGGCAAGTAATCAACGAAGCAAGAAATAATTTTCAAGAAGAACTCGAAGCCCGAAAAGATGCGATGCAAAATTCCGCATTGGCAGAAAGGCTTGTGAGTGAACGTATTGATGTTACCTTACCAGGCAGAGGTCAATCTGTTGCAGGATTGCATCCGGTTACTACCACGCTGAGAAGAATTTCCAAGATTTTTGCCGGTGTCGGGTTTCAAGTCGTTGAAGGGCCTGAAATAGAAGATGATTATCATAACTTTGAAGCACTGAATATTCCTGCGCATCATCCTGCAAGGGCGATGCATGATACCTTTTATTTTGATGCTCATACCGTATTAAGAACGCATACATCGCCGGTACAAATCAGGACAATGGAAACTGAAAAGCCACCACTGAAAGTGATTGCCCCGGGCAGAGTGTATCGATGTGACTCAGATATTACGCATACGCCCATGTTTCATCAGGTGGAAGGTTTTCTGGTCGATACTGACGTCAGTTTCGGGGATTTAAAAGGGGTGATTTTTGAGTTCTTACGGGCATTTTTCGAAAAAGACGTTCAAGTCCGTTTCCGTCCATCTTATTTTCCGTTCACCGAACCTTCGGCGGAATTCGATGTCTCGTGCGTGATGTGCGACGGTCAAGGTTGCCGTGTATGCAAGCAAACTGGCTGGTTGGAAGTGGGAGGGTGCGGAATGATCCATCCCGAAGTTTTCAAATCGGTGAATATCGATCACGAACAATTTTCAGGATTCGCATTCGGCATGGGCGTGGAACGTCTGGCGATGATGCGCTATGGCATTAATGATTTGAGATTGTTTTTTGAAAATGATCTTAAATTCTTGGAACAATTTAAATAAGTTGTCGTTACACGGGAAAACTTGAGTCATGCAAATTAGTGAAGCCTGGTTAAGAGAATATGTCAATCCGGCAATAAGCACAGAACAACTGGTCGAACAATTGACTATGGCGGGTCTTGAAGTCGATTCTGTAGAGCCCGCTGCAGCTAAATTCAACGGCGTTGTAGTGGGCGAGGTTTTAGCCATGCACCAGCATCCGGATGCCGATCGGTTGCGGATTTGTAAAGTCGATGTAGGCGAAGATGAACCGTTACAAATTGTCTGCGGCGCCAGTAATGTTCGTGTTGGTTTGAAGATTCCTGCAGCATTAATTGGTGCAGTACTGCCGGGCGATTTTAAAATCAAAAAATCAAAGCTGCGTGGGGAAGATTCATTTGGCATGCTCTGTTCTGAAAAAGAACTGGGCTTGGCAGCTGATGCCCATGGTTTAATGGAGTTGGCTGCAGATGCGCCTGTCGGCACGGATATTCGTGATTATTTGTCACTGAATGATTCAATTATTGAAGTCGATTTAACGCCTAATAGAGCTGATTGTCTAAGCGTTGAAGGTATTGCGCGTGAAGTTGCGGTGCTGAATCAAATGAACTGGTCTGCGACTCAGGTTGAAAAGGTTGCAATTGATCATCAGGATACAGTTACAGTTTCCATAGAGGCAACGGAGGCTTGTCCCCACTATTTGGGACGATTGATTAAAGGGGTAAACCCCAAAGCCGAAACGCCCTTATGGATGCAGGAGCGTTTGCGCCGTTCAGGTGTAAGAAGTCTTGGCCCACTAGTCGATGTAACCAATTATGTGTTGATAGAGTTGGGACAGCCCTTACATGCTTTTGATGCCGCCAAATTAACCGGCGCAATCAATGTGCGCTGGGCTAAAGCTGACGAAGAACTTGCATTATTAAATGGTCAGGTGATTAAGCTTGATAATGAAGCATTAATTATCGCTGATGATAAGCAGGCGCTGGCTCTTGCCGGTGTAATGGGTGGCAGTGAGTCTGCTGTCAGTGACGAAACCCAAAATATATTTCTGGAATGCGCGTTTTTTAATCCGCAAAGTATAACCGGTAAAGCGCGTAAATTTGGTTTGCATACCGATTCTTCCCATCGTTTTGAGCGTGGTGTCGACGCTACATTGCAAGAAAGAGCGATAGAGCGAGCTACACAACTGATTATTGACATTGCAGGTGGCAGTGTTGGCCCGATTACCGAGGTAAAAACTGAATCGGCTATGCCGCAGCGCCCAGCAGTTTTCCTTAGACGGCAGCGTATAGAAAAAATATTGGGCATAGTCCTGGCGGATGAGCAGGTTATTGATATTTTTCAACGATTGGGCATGGCTGTACAAACTCAAGCGGATGGCTGGAGTGTTACTCCGCCGGGATTTCGTTTTGATATAGCAATTGAGGCTGATTTGATTGAAGAATTGGCGCGCATCTATGGCTATAACAATCTGCCAAACATTAGTTTGTTGATGCGCTCTGAATTAAGCAAGGCAACCGAAGCTGTATTGGATATAGACCGCATTAAGGATCTGTTGGTTGACAGAGGTTATCAGGAAGCGATTACCTATAGTTTTGTCGATGCAGCGATGCAAAAGGCTGTCGCTCCTGACGATGAATTTATCAGTTTAAAAAATCCGATCTCATCCGAATTGTCGGTGATGCGCACTACGCTATGGTGCGGCTTGTTGAATGCGGCTTTGCATAATACCAATCGCCAGCAAAGTAGAGTCCGTTTTTTTGAAACCGGCCTGCGCTTTGTAAATAAAGGTGGGGAAATGCATCAGCAAAAAATGCTGTCAGGACTGGTTTTAGGCAGTGCTTATGCTGAACAATGGGGCGAGAAAGCCCGCAAAGTCGATTTTTTTGATATTAAAGCCGATGTGCAGGCCATGTTTTCGTTGACGGGTTGTGACGTGCAATTTGTCTCAGCAGAACAAGCTGCCTTGCATCCAGGACAAGCTGCCGAAATCTTATCGCAGGAAGGTGAGAAAATAGGCTGGTTAGGTATGCTCCATCCAACTTTAGAGGCACAACTTGGTTTTGATACACAGGTTTTTTTATTTGAATTGGATCAGGGCTTATTGTTAAACAAAAAGTTCCCGAAATTTAAGCCGCTTTCAAAATATCCATTCGTACGTCGTGATTTGGCATTAATCGTCAAGGAAGATGTATCAGTCAGCCAGATAATAAACTGCATTAAGGGCAGTGGGGAACAAACTTTAAAGGATGTAGTGGTTTTCGATATATATCGTGGAAAAGGTGTCGAAGATGGCAACAAAAGCGTTGCTTTAAGTTTAATTTTACAAGATGATTCACAAACGCTAACGGATTCTGAAATAGATGTTATATTTAGCAAACTGTTGGAAAAGTTGGCGAATGATATTAGTGCAAAGCTGAGGGATTGATTAAATGGCATTAACTAAAGCGGATTTTGCCGAAAGGCTGTTTGACGAGCTTGGCTTAAACAAGCGTGAAGCAAAGGATATGGTAGAAATATTTTTTGAGGAAATTAAAGGATCTCTGGAGCAAGGCGAGCAAGTTAAAATTTCCGGTTTCGGAAAGTTTGAACTTCGTGACAAAAGTAGCCGTCCTGGTAGAAATCCAAAAACAGGTGAGGAAATCCCCATAACCGCTCGTCGTGTGGTAACATTTAGATCTGGTCAAAAACTGAAAGCTCGAGTAGAAGCATATGCTGGAACCCAGTAATAATAATGAACTTCCGATCATACCGGCAAAACGATATTTCACTATAGGTGAAGTTAGCGAATTGTGTGGCGTAAAGCCCCATGTGCTTCGTTACTGGGAGCAGGAGTTTACAGAGCTTAGTCCTGTAAAAAGACGCGGCAATCGTCGTTATTATCAGCGCCATGATGTATTGATGATACGTCAAATAAGATCTCTGCTATATGAACAAGGCTACACTATTGGTGGAGCTCGGGCTCATTTGAGTAGTGATGATGCCAAAGAAGATTCAAACCTTACTAAACAGTTGATACATCAGATGGTTAGTGAGCTGGAAGATATCTTGGAACTACTAAAATAGATTTTTTATATGATGTCGCAAATGTAGTATAATTTGCAGCATTGAATTATTGGGGATTGTGTTCACAATCCTTTCAGCTTTAAATTCTTTATTTCAAACTGTCGGGGCGTAGCGCAGCTTGGTAGCGCACTTGTCTGGGGGACAAGGGGTCGTAGGTTCAAATCC
>JAQTLI010000015.1 GCA_028714995.1 Methylobacter sp.
CACGTACCCGTTATGATTACCTGATCAACAGTATCAAGTTAAAACAAGCAGCCAGCAGCCTTAGCCAAGACGATATTGAACAGGTTAACCATTTGTTAGTAGTAAATGGCGGCGGCAAACAACCTATATAAAAATCATGTTAAAAATATATGAAGCTTTTATTTACTCAACACAACCAACACAAAATACCGATGCAACCAATCCGCTGCATCAAAAAAAACCCAAAAAGAAATGGAACGATACCTTAATTAAATCCAGCTAGACTCCATTCTCTAATTGTTAGGCTTTTGGCATGTCAACCTTATAATCATCGAACAGAGCAACTGTGTTTTATTTGTCAATGATAAAACCCTGTCCTACTTCCCAAGCAGTTAAGCGCACTGCCGGCAATACAATAATTGCCAGTAGTGGAAGACAAACATCAAAAAATCATTCTATCGGCTTGTGCGATCCTGCTTGTTCTTTGAATTTCTGCGTATGTTTCAAAATCTCGTCGACAATCTGCTCAGCGGTTTTCTGGATGTCCTTTTCCGTCGCATTTTTCTCCATGACAAATTTGGCGGCGGCCACATAGGGGTTGATTGTTACGACAGCGCCAGGCATTTTTTTGGGATCCTTGATGGTACCAAAGACGATAAATGGCGTTTGTGGCTGCGCGCTGGCCAGATCGCTGACGCCGACCTGGACATCCATGCTGGTCGCGCCGCGGCCAAAGCCGATCACGGCCCGCTTAATACGGTTGCCCTCGTCGACCTCGGTAAAAAAGCCCTTCAGCAGCCAGCCGTCGTGCGGCAGAACCGCTTGTGTTCCGGAAAGTCGTTGCGCAAGAAAGCCTTTATCCCTGAGGCTCTTAACGAGGCTCTGGCTCATGGTATCAATGATTTTTCTGGCCTGTTCTGCTGGATCCTGGTTTGCCATCGGATGTGGCAGCCGCTGTCCGAGCAGCCCTAAACGTCCGCCGGGCAAAATACCGCTCACTCCCTGATCGCCTTCGAAATGCTGCACATCAAGGACAAAGTCGCTGACATAAACCACTCTGGGCAGCTCGGCAGGCCAAGGGCCCTTAATCTGCTCATCGCGGACTTCAATAGCGCCTAACACTTTACGGGAATCGGGACTGCGGCTCATCTGGCAGCCTGCGTTCAAAGCTGTCAAAACCATCAAGCAAACAAGGTATATGCTGGAATTTCGGTTTACCATGGCAATATCTCATATTTAAATGTTAAGTGCGCTATGCACGAATAGCCTTTACAGCACCATTAGAGACTTTCAAATCATGAGGGTCCTTTCTTTTGAGCTATCCAGTCTCTTAAAACTTCAAATCAAATGATAGCGCACAGAGGCGTCACCAGTAATCCGGATAAATTAAGCCGGAGATATTTTAGGGGTTCTGTTCTCGATCACGGATAGCCAAGCATATCAGGGCTTTATAACAAACTCTAGTTTAAGTTTCATTGCATCAATACGCCGATGTTGAAGTGCAAAGGAAGGGCTGACTAAGGTACGAGGCTCATCCTATTCTCTATACTGAGTTGATTTTAACGCACTCTAACCCTGACCTTTAGCTTTAACCGAAACAAATGAATCACTCAGTGCGCAAAGCCTCCAACGGCTCCAAACGGGCGGCTTTCATCGCCGGAATTACTCCGGCGGCTATGCCAATCAGCAATGAAACAATAAAAGCAGCAACGAGATAGGTCCAGGCCAGTTCCACCGGCAAGGAGGGCAGCGCGGCTTCAAGAATCTTGACTATGGTTATGCCCAGCAACACGCCACACAATCCGCCTGCGGCGCTTAGCGCCACGGCCTCGCACAGGAACAGCTGGAAAATGGTTCTGCGTTCTGCGCCTACCGCCCGCAATAAGCCGATTTCGGAAATGCGTTCGGAAACGGCGATGGTCATGATGGTTAATATGCCGACAGAACCGACCAACAAGGAAATACTGCCCAATGCCGCTACCGCAAGTGTCAGGATATTCAGAATGGAATTCATGCTTTTGAGCATCTGGTTCTGGGTGATGATGGTGAAGTCTTCCCTGCCGTGCCGGGCAATCAGGTTCCGTTTGATCGCTTCTTCTACGCCGGCAACCGCCGTATTGCTTTTGTAGAGCAGGTGAATTTCCATCAGGCTTTCCCTGTCGAACAGTTCCAGTGCCTTGGCGGCAGGGATGTAAATAGTATCGTCCATGTCGAAGCCAATCATCTGGCCTTTTTTTTCCATCACGCCAATAACCCGGAAACGGTCGCTGCCGATCCTAATGCGCTGGCCTAGCGGGCTGGAAGTGCCGAACAGTTCGGTCGCCAATTTGTTGCCCAGAACCGCAAAGGCGCGCGGATTGGTTTCTTCTTCCGGTAAGAATCGCCCACTGATGACCTTGATTTTCCAGATCTCCGGCACGGCTGAACCAACCCCCAACACATTGGTGCGCCGCTGCTTTTCCCTTGCTTCAATGCGCGCGTTACCTTGTACTATGGGCGATGCGGCAATGATATTTTCCACTTTGCTTAAGCTGACCACATCGGCTATGACAAGCGGCCGAACCGTGCTTATGGTTGCGCCCGACAAGCCGAAGGTGGTGGTTTTGCCGGGATGAACGCTAACCAGGTTGGTGCCGAACTGGGTGAACTCAGACAACACAAAGGTATGAATGCCGCGACCTATCGAGGTTAATACGACCACAGCCGCGATGCCGATAATGATCCCTAACGCGGTCAGCGACGAGCGCAGTTTGTGGCTGATAACCGTCCGGTATGACAATGAGATCAAATCGACGTAGCGCATGCTTTACCGCTTCGCCAATGCGGCGACAGGATCTAGATTGGCCGCCTTTCTGGCCGGCAATACGCCGAACAACAGACCGGTAAACAGCGACACAAGCAATGCGGCAAGCAATGCCCAGCCCGGCAATTCCATCGGAAAGTCAGGGTAAACAGCCTGCAACACGCCAAGGGTTACATAGCCCAACATCACGCCCAGCATTGCGCCTGCCAGCGACAACATGGCCGCTTCGATCAAAAACAACCATAGCAGCTGCCGCTTGGTTGCGCCTAATGCTTTCAGCAAGCCGATCTCGGACGTGCGTTGCGTCACGCTGACCAGCATCACATTCATCACCAAAACACCGGCCACCACCAGGCTGATTCCAGCGATGCTGGCTACGGTCAGGGTCAACGCGGTCAATATCTTATCGAAGGTGCTGACCACGCTGTCCTGGGTAATCAGCGTCACGTCATCTTCGCCTTCATGGCGGGCCTTGATGATGTCCCTGATTTCATCGACCGCCTTGTACATGTCCGGCTTGGATTTGGCTTCAATTAACACCCTGAATAATGAGTGGGTATCAAACAGAGCCTGTGCGGAAGCCACCGGAATAATCACTATTTCGTCAAAATCGGTGCCGATAGATTGCCCTTCCGATGCCAGCACGCCGATTACCCGGAAGCGCCGGTCGTTGATGCGTAACCATTGTCCAAGCGCTGGTTGATTGGCAAACAGTTCATTGCGTATGGTTTGACCGATCACGCAAACCGACAGGGTTTTATCAATCTCGGTTTGGGGCAGGAAACTGCCCTGCGCCACAGTCAAACGACGCACCCGTCTTAATGCGTGTGTCGAACCCAGGACATTGGTTTCACGCTCCAGCCCCAGGGATGAAACCGGCGCGGAACCGACGGTCACAGGTGCGATGGCGGCAATATGATGACTGCGGAATAAGGCCTCGGCATCATCCAGCGTCAAGTCCCTGGGCGTTTCGCCAAATAGCGGCGGCTGTCCGCCCGTGGTTTCGGTGCGACCCGGCAACACGATAATCAGATTTGTGCCCAAAGCTTCAAACTCATTAACCACATAACGGCGGGCGCTTTCGCCCAAGGCCGTTAACACCGAAACCGAAGCGATGCCGATGCTCATTGCCAAAATAATCAACGCCGCACGTAAACGCTGGGTGCTGATTGCGGTTAGGGATTGGGCTAATGTGTCTTTAATGAGCATGATTTATCCTGACTTGATTCATCACACTATCTGCCCATCGATAATGCGAATTTTCCTGCGCGCCCTGTCACCCACATTCTGGTCATGGGTAATAATCATCAACGTTACGCCCTGCCGGTTAAGCCCTTCCAGCAACTCGATAATTTCCTTGCCGGATTTGCTGTCGAGATTACCGGTCGGCTCGTCTGCCAATAAAATTTCCGGGCGCATGATCATGGCTCTTGCAATGGCAACACGCTGTAGCTGCCCACCTGAAAGCTGATCCGGCCTGTGGTGACCCCGGTCTTGCAGACTGACCGATGCCAGCGCCTCAATCACCCGTTGCTTGCGCTCCTTAACCGCTATGCCCTCCAATATCATCGGCATTTCAATGTTTTCGGCCGCCGTCAAACGCGGAATCACATGAAAAAACTGAAACACAAAACCGATGTTTTCGCGGCGAACCTTGGCGAGTTCATCATCGTCAAGCTGCGTAACCGGCTGATTATTTAATAAATACCGCCCTGAGCTCGGTTGATCAAGCAGGGCTATGACGTTTAACAAAGTCGATTTGCCGGAACCCGAAGGTCCCATCACCGATACATATTCGCCTTTGTCGATGGTGATGTTGATGTCATTCAAGGCATGAACGGTTTGATCGCCTACCTGAAAATAGCGGTGGATATGTTCCAGCCGTATCATTTTTGTACGCGGCCATAAGCGCCGGCAACCACGCCCTCCCGGCCCACCGACAACACGACTTTATCGCCGACATTCAGGCCTGACAACACTTCCACGGTATTCCAGTTGACCAGGCCCGGTTTAAAGCTGCGCTCTTCCAGCAAGCCATCTTCATGCATCAGCAAAACCCGGTTGTTTTCCAGCACGGCCTCGGCAGGCACCCTGAGCGCCTTAGGTTTGCTGGCCAACAAGACTTCAATATCGGCGCTGTAGCCGGGCAGTAAATCTTTAAGGTCTTTCGGATCGGTTAATTTAACTTCGACCTCGACAGTGCGCGCCTGCTTTTCCTTTTCCAAGACATAGGGGGCGATGCGGCTTACCGTGCCGGAGCAGCGTTTTTCTGGAAAAGCGTCCAGCGACACACAGGCGCTCATGCCGGTTTTGATCTGCGGGGCATCCACTTCATCAATCGGCGCGGACACATACAAACAACTGACATCGAGCAAATCGATGGCAGGCAAGGTAGGAATGCCGGTCGGCGACGGTGTTATGAATTCTCCCAGCTCGGCATTGATTTCAGCCACGGTGCCGTCGAAAGGTGCGATAACCAGGGTGCGCTCAACGGCTGCCTGAACCGCATCGCGGTTGGCCTGGCTGACCGCAATGGCCTCAAGAGCAGCAGTGCAGGACGCCTTCTGGGCGCGCGCACCGGTCGCTTTAATATCGACCTGCTCTTCAGAAACGATATGGTCGAATTTTTGCAGGCGCAACAAGCGATCGGCCTCGCGCTTGGCGCTTGCGCCAAGCTGGCAGGTTTGTTCGGCCGTCGCCCGGTTGGCCCTGATTTGGGCTTCCTGCAATACGACCTGCGCTTTCAGATCCTTATTCCAGACCTCCATCAGCAGCTGATTTTGTTTGACGTGGTCGCCTTCCTTGACATGCAACTCGGCAACCTGCCCGCCTGTTGCGGGCGCAAGGTAGGCGCGTCGACAGGCTTTAACCGTACCGACGCGGGTATTGGATACCGTTGCCCTCACCTCGCCTTGTTCAAGGGTGACTATTTCAACATCAACAAATTTCGGCTGTTTAGTAAAAAAATAAACGGCAATAATCAGCGCAACACCGATGATAATAATGAGTGGTTTCTTGCCCAGTGAAGTCATATTTGGGAACCTCTATTAGTTGCAATTTGGAGCCACGCTACGGCGGGAGTGCTGAATTTTTCGCAAATCTCGATTGACTGTCTTCTCGTCACGTTTAATCAGTTATACCAGATACATCATATTGTAAACCACAGTATCAGGCCAACCTTCACTGTTGCTCGCTGTAGGCCAGTTGCAAACCCCGAACCTGAAGTTTTTCGTTTTATGATTGCAACAATAATCTAAAATACAGCTTCTTTAGTCTACTTCACTTTCAAGAATTCTTATTTGTGCATTAAGGGAGCCTCTAAAAATTGGTTAGGATGATGGTTCGACAGGCTCGCCACGAACGTAACCAATTGATAATATGAGATCCGTTCGCGTCGAACTGGTCTTACAGTCGAAGCGCTGTATTTTTAGGGATTTGATTAAGAGCTTGAATTTCCATTTACAAACAAACCATACTTAAACACCAATTTAGCGAAGAAATAAGTTGAAAACAAAAAATACTATTTTATTTGTCATCCTATTTGTCATGTCGGGACGTTCTGTGAGCGCACAAGAAACAAACAAAGCAATAGAACACAAAGTCAAACATCTGCTGTCCCAAATGACGCTTGAAGAAAAAGTAGGCCAGATGACGCAGATTGACATTACCGTTGTTGGCGCTCTGGATGGACAACATGCCGAGAATCCCATTGATCCAGCCAAGCTTGAAGATGCCTTATTAAACCGCCATGTAGGTTCCATTCTAAATACGCCTTTTGCGCCTGATAACAAGGCGCAACCGATTGAGACTTGGCGGAAAATGATGAAGACCATACAGGATGCCTCATCAAAAACCCGTTTGAAAATCCCCGTTATCTATGGGATTGACGCCATTCATGGGGCGACCTACACCCAAAACTCGGTATTGTTTCCGCAGGCCATTAACATGGCGGCGACCTTCAATTCTGAACTGGCTTTCAAGGAAGGTGAGATTACCGCAAGGGAAGTGCGCGCTTCCGGTCAGCAATGGAATTTTTCTACGGTGATGGATATTGGTCGTCAACCACTTTGGCCGCGCTTGTGGGAGACCTTCGGCGAAGATGTGCATTTAGCTACGGTGATGGGCACGTCTTATATTAAAGGTCATCAGGGCGATGATTTTTCCGCTGCCGATAAACTGCCTACTTGTTTGAAACATTATGTCGGTTACAGCTATCCTCTTAACGGCAAAGACCGGACACCGGCCTGGATAGGCGAAAGAACGCTGCGCGAATATTTTCTGCCGACTTTCGAAGCGGGCGTGAAAGCCGGATCGCCGACGGTGATGGTTAATTCGGCGGAAGTTGACGGCATTCCGGGACACGCCAACCATCACTATCTGACCACGATTCTGCGCGGCGAAATGGGCTTTAAAGGCTTTACCGTGTCCGACTGGGAGGACATCAAACGCCTTTATACCCGCGACAGGTTGGCCGCCTCCCCCAAAGAAGCGGTAAAAATTGCAGTGATGGCCGGTATCGACATGAGCATGGTGCCTTTTGACTTTTCTTTCTATGATTTACTGGTCGAATTGGTCAAATCCGGCGAAGTGCCGATGTCTCGTATCAATGAAGCCGTGTCCAGAATATTGACGGTCAAGTATCAGGCTGGATTATTCGATCCCAAACCGCTGCTGCCGATTGAAGGCAACTTCGCCACTGCAGAGGCTATAGAAACCAATCGTCAGGCAGCGCGAGAGTCAATTGTTCTTGCAAAAAATGACAACAACATCCTGCCGCTAAAAAAAGATGCCAATATTCTTGTTGCCGGACCAACCGCCAATTTGTTGAGCGTGATGAATGGCGGCTGGACTATTACCTGGCAGGGTGATACTGAAAGTTTATATCCTCAGGAGAAACTTACGGTCTTGGAAGCTATACAGAAAAAAGCCACCGGCAAAGTAACTTACGTCGGAGGCGATTCTTTTGATGCGCCAATTGATATTCAAAAAGTTGTTAATGAGGCTAAAAATAACGACGTTATTCTGCTCAGCCTGGGCGAAAAACCTTATACAGAAACCGTGGGCAATATTGAGTCGTTAAATCTCGATCAGGCCCAGGTCGATCTTGCCAATGCCGCGATTGCTACCGGAAAACCAGTGGTTCTTCTTACCTTAGGTGGTCGTCCCCGTATTATCACCTCGATTGCAGAACGGGTTTCCGGGGTTGTTTTGGGATTTTTGCCTGGCATGGAAGGCGGCGAGGCCTTTGCCGACATTTTGTACGGGGACTATAACCCCAACGGCAAGCTGCCGATTTCATATCCGCGTAACACCAACGGAATTACTCCGTACGATTACAAACCCATCGAATCGTTTGAGCAGAATACTTATAACCCGCTCTATCCGTTTGGGCATGGCTTGAGCTATACCTCTTTTGAAACCAGCGGCTTGAAGGTGGAAAAAGATAAAGTCAACATGGGTAAAAATGTGAATGTCACCGTTAATGTCAAAAACACCGGCGCCTTGAAAGGCAAGGAAGCCGTGTTGCTTTATATCAATGATGTGGCGGCTTCGGTAACCCGTCCCAACAAACAGCTCAAAGCATTTAAAAAGGTCGAGCTTGCTCCTGGCCAAACCGAAAGCTTAAGCTTTACCTTAACGCCGCATGATTTGTCGTTTATTGGCGTTAATCTTAAGCGGATTGTGGAGCCGGGCGATTTTAAGGTGATGGTTGGCAAAGAAACCGTTGGCTTTACTGTGACAAAATAAATTTATGAGCAATGTAACTGACATGACAATCAGGTCTGATAAAAATCCTTATGCCGGCTCATTGGCAATATTGACTTCGCTGTTTTTTATCTGGGGTTTTATAACCTGTTTGAATGATATTTTGATCCCTCATTTGAAATCGGTGTTTACCCTGAATTACACCCAGGCGATGTTGATTCAGTTTTGCTTTTTTACCGCCTATTTTGTCGTTTCAGTTCCCAGTGGCTATTTAGTCGAAAAAATCGATTACAAAGGCGGCATTATTGCCGGATTAGCCATAGCGGGCACTGGCTGTTTGCTGTTTTATCCAGCTGCAGGTTCGCATTCCTATCCTTTATTTTTAGGGGCATTTTTTGTGCTGGCATCCGGCATTACCTTGTTGCAGGTTGCCGCTAATCCGTATGTCACCATATTGGGCAAGCCCGAAACCGCCTCCAGCCGATTAACCATGACTCAGGCGTTTAATTCGCTGGGGACAACTATTGCCCCTTATCTTGGCGCGTTATTTATCCTTAATACCGCCGTTAAAACGGCGGATGAAATTAAGCTGCTCAACGCCGACGAATTATCAGCCTACCAGGCGGCGCAAGCTACTGCGGTACAAAACCCTTATTTATTGCTTGCTGCGATTTTATTTTTTATTGCGGTCATTTTTGCCCTGATCAAATTGCCCAAAATTGAAGCTGCCGAAGCACAGGTTTTAGGTGTTGAAGATGATGTCCATGATAACGCATGGGGCTATAAACATCTGGTATTAGGTGCCATCGGCATTTTTGTTTATGTCGGCGGCGAAGTGTCCATCGGCAGTTTTCTTATCAATTTTCTGGGCGAGCCTTCAATTGCCGGATTGGAAGAAAAAGATGCCGGAAAGTATGTTTCGTTTTATTGGGGCGGAGCCATGATCGGACGGTTTATCGGCGCTATCGTCATGCAAAGAATTCAGCCCAACAAAGCACTCACCTTTAACGCGGTAACCGCAGCCCTTTTGGTGCTAATAACCATAATCAGCAGCGGCCATGTTGCCATGTGGACTATTCTTGCTATCGGGCTGTTTAACTCCATCATGTTTCCAACCATCTTTTCACTCGCGGTTAACGGCCTGGGCAAGCATACCGGCCAGGGTTCCGGGATTTTATGCGCGGCCATAGTCGGAGGCGCCATTCTTCCGGTTATGCAGGGCGCATTTGCTGACCTGATCGGCATTCAACAGGCTTTTTTTATTCCGGTTCTTTGTTACTGTTACATCGCTTATTATGGATGGAAAGGATACAAATTACCTACCATATGAATTTTATTCCCCCTGTATTTTTTAATGAAGGAGAACGCCACAATGCCTTATTTGAAACTTAACACCAGCGCCCCTATTTCCAGCGAAGAATCCCCTCAACTGTTACGCCAACTGTCGCAACTGATGGCCAAAGAGACAGGCAAGCCGGAGCATTATGTCATGGTGGCACTGGAGGGAAAAAAAGCGATGTTATTTGCCGGCAACAGCGAGCCATTGGCCTATCTTGAATGCAAGAGTATTGGGCTCACTACGGCACAGGCCAAGTCCCTTTCTTCGTCTCTTTGCCAGTTACTGGAAAATGCATTGCAGCTTCCGCCTGAGCGTGTTTATATCGAATTCAGCAACTGTCCCGCCGAATATTGGGGCTGGAATGGTTCAACTTTTGGCTAAGTTGAATTTGTCGCTTTAACGGGACTGTTCATACCCTCCCAAAACACAACCACCACGAGGAAACAGATAATGGCCGATATAAAATCCCCAACTGTTTTAAATCCAGACGCGTTAATTCCGGTCAATCCGGCCATTGAAAATTACATGCATAACTTACTGCGGCACACCGATCATCCGGTGCTGAGTGAGATGGAAGCGCTGGCGCAAAAGCATAACTTTCCTATCATCGGTCGTTTAGTGGGCGCTTTTATTGAATCGCAGGCCAAAATGATCAATGCCGAACGGGTATTTGAATTTGGCAGCGGCTATGGTTATTCAGCCTACTGGTTTGCTAGAGCAGTAGGTCCAAAAGGAAAAGTCATTTGCACCGATGCCGATTTCCTCAATCGGGAAAAGGCCGAGCAATATCTCAGTGCTGCCGGATTGTGGGATCGAATTGATTTCCGGGCAGGAATGGCCCAGGATATTTTTGCTCAAACTGACGGACTATTCGACATCTGCTATAACGACGTCGACAAAGGTGATTATCCTGAAATTTGGAAAATGGCTAAAGACCGGATTCGTCCCGGTGGCCTTTATATTGCTGATAATGTGCTTTGGCGTGGCCGAGTAGCGGTTGAAAAGTTTACTGATATTTTTCCCGGCTGGACTGAGGCAATTATTGAACACAATGAATTAATTTTTAATGATCCTGAATTCGATGCGTTTATCAATCCAACCAGGGATGGTGTGATTGTTGCGCGAAAGAAAACAGCTTAAAAAAAGATACTCCTTCTATAGAAATAGCTTTATGCTACTGCCTTAGATCAATGATTCATGAGGATTTGCCATGCCATATACCCAAGATATTGTAGATGAACTGAACGTTCTGGCTCGCTACAACCTGACGACGACCCTGGAAGGAATCAAGGTTCATAAAACGGCTTCACCGGAAATAATTGCAGCCACTCGTCGCTTGTTCGAAAAAGGCTTGCTATCACACGAAGACGGCGGCTATCTGACCAATCTTGGGCGGGAAACTGCGGAACAGGCTCAAGCAGTCCTGGATATACTCACGCCATCTCAAAATCTGTTTTAATAAAGCATTGTTACGGTTGCATCACCAATCTGTCTGGAACAGATTTGCATTTACCCGAGGGGGGTCAGGCAGGACAGCCTGACGTGAAACCGTAAGGCAATAAGAAAGGCTTAACGATTTAATCGTTAAGCCTTTCTTGGTACAACAACTATCAATCAAGCGGCAAGTTCAACCGCCGCTCTCAATTTTTTCATCGCATTCTGTTCCAATTGCCTGATTCTTTCGGCAGACACGTTATATCGTTCGGCAAGCTCATGTAATGTGGCTTTTTCATCTGCCAACCAACGGCTTGAAAGAATATCCAGACTGCGTTCATCCAGCTTGGCCAAAGCCCCCGACAATAAATCCTGCTCATGGCCTTCCCAATCTGAATTCTCAAGTAGTACCGCCGGATCAGCGCCGTGCTGTTGAAGATAGCTGGCCGGAGCGACATAGCTTTCTTCCGCTGATTCATCGACGGGCATATCAAACGACATATCCCGGCCACCCAAGCGTTTTTCCATTTCATAAACGGCGCTCACGTCAACATCAAGATCTTTGGCAATGGCCATCGCTTCGTCGTTAGATAACCAGCCTACATCTGATTTTGACTTACGCAGGTTAAAAAACAGTTTCCGTTGCGCCTTGGTTGTTGCAACTTTTACGATGCCCCAGTTTTTGATCACATATTCATGAATTTCGGCTTTAATCCAGTGCACTGCGAAAGAAACCAGACGTACGCCTACGTCAGGATCAAAACGCTTAACGGCTTTCATCAATCCAACATTACCTTCCTGAATAATGTCCGGCATAGATAAGCCATAACCGCTGTAGCCTCTGGCAACGTGGACAACAAATCGCAAATTTGTCATAACCAGTTCACGCGCCGCTTCCAAGTCCCCTTTGTCCCTGAATCTCAAGGCTAATTCGCGCTCCTGCTCCAAAGTCAATTTAGGCATTTGCCGGACAACATTCAGATAGGTATCAAATGTTCCGACTGATAAATTAATGGGTAAAGCTAATGAGTTACTCATGGTATCCCCTTTTGTAAAAACTATGGTTGGATATTAGCACTCTGGAAGCAAGAGTGCTAATAATTTTATTAACTTAAGTTTTCTACTCGGGTTTCAATTTTTGAAGCTGAAAATGTAGCACCATCCATGACCCCGCCATACCCAGCACAGATGAGATGGCTAACAGCGCCAGTGTTTCCGTAAAGCCTAAAAACAGTATATGGAAAGCGCCATCATAAAGCCCGGAGAGTTTTTCGACAGGTTGTTTTAAAATCAGCATAGTAGTTGTAACGATAAACCATGCCGCTACGCCGGAAAAAAAACCCATCCAGAAACCACTATACAAAAACGGCCTCCGAATGAACCCATCAGTCGCCCCAACCAGTTTAGCAATCACTACCTCATCATGGCGATTATGCAATTCCAAACGAATGGTATTGCCGGTAATAAACAACACCCCCACACCTAATAACAAGCTTAATGACCTAACGCCGCGTCGCGCCACGTCCATAATGGACTGCAAGCGCGCAACCCATTGCATATCCATCTGGGCAAAATCAACTTCCGTTTCCTGCTTAAGATTCTCTAGCAACGCTTCAATCGCCTGTTTGTTTTCCAGTGAATTTTTGGGTAAAACCTGAATGACAAAAGGTAGTGGATTTTTTTCCAGGGCTTTGACCGCCTCACCAAATCCGCTATATGCCTGAAACTCTTCCAAGGCCTGCTCTTTGGTAATTAATTTAACTTCCTGAACACCCTGATTCTGCCTGATACTGTCCGCAAGACTGTGTGCTTTTGCATTGGAAACTTCATCCCTAAGAAACAATGAGATTTGATTACTTGCTTCCAGATTACCCGTCAACTGCTGAAGATTTGCCACCAGAATATAAAATCCACTGGCAAGTGAAATAGCAACCGACAAAACAACTATAGTCATTACAGACGCAAACGGTGATGCAATCAATCGTCCAAGACTGGAAAACAATGCGTGAGCATGAAGATCCCGATAAGCCTGCAATTTATCAACCAAATTACCGCCGGAAGTTCTGGTTTGCCAACGATCCTGCTTGATTTGATTTTTATTAATATGTTTCATTGCTTAACTCGCAATCAGTTGACCATGATCCAGCTTTAAGACCCGATGGTTCATTTGTGTAATCAATGAAATATCATGTGTTGCAATCAATACAGTAACGCCAACCTGTTGAAACTGTTCGAATAAATGCATAATTTCAGCTGACAGTTCCGGATCCAGATTTCCGGTTGGCTCATCGGCTAAAATCATTGGCGGCTTGTTAACTACGGCTCTGGCAATCCCGACCCGCTGTTGCTCGCCACCGGATAATGTCACGGGATATTTTTTTTCTTTGCCTAATAGCCCGACTTTATCCAGTGAAGCCCGTACCCGGCGGGAAATTTCATTATGTCCGTAACCCGCTATCACTAAAGGCAGCGCCACGTTATCAAAAACCGTTCTGTCCTGTAGCAGTTTGTAGTCCTGAAAGATCAAACCAACCTTTCTTCGTATGTAAGGAATCTGTCTATTCCTAGCCTTGTTGAGATTTTGCCCGTCCAGTAAAACCTGTCCCCGGCTGCAACGTTCAATTACCGGAATCAGTTTCAGTAACGTGCTTTTTCCAGCCCCTGAATGCCCCGTCAGAAAAGCCATTTCACCATGCTGTAGATGAAAACTGACATTACGCAGGACATCACCGACTTCAGGATACCTCATGCTGACATTATCAAACTTTAACATGGCTATTTTAGTCTTTGACAAACAATGCATTAACAAAGGTCTCTGCATCAAAATCCTGCAGATCATCAATACCTTCGCCTATGCCTATATAACGAATTGGAATACCGAACTGTTTGGCCAGTGCAAAAATAATCCCGCCTTTTGCTGTGCCATCTAGTTTTGTCAGAACCAGCCCTGTTAACGCCACAGCTTCATTAAACAGTTTTGCTTGGGACAAGGCGTTTTGGCCGGTGCCGGCATCCAATACCAGCAGCACTTCATGAGGCGCTGTTTCATCCAGCTTGCCCATAATCCGTTTCACTTTTTTCAATTCGTCCATGAGGTTTGATTTTGTATGCAGGCGTCCAGCCGTATCAGCAATCAATACATCCGCACCTTTTGCCTGCGCGGATTGCAACCCATCATAAATGACAGATGCCGAATCAGCCCCGGTATGCTGAGCCACCACGTGAATATTGTTACGCTCACCCCAGGTTTGCAACTGCTCGACAGCAGCCGCCCTGAAAGTATCCCCAGCGGCCAGCATGACGCTATGCCCCTGTACTTGCAAACGTTTGGCCAGTTTGCCTATGGTTGTGGTTTTACCCGCCCCATTGACGCCGACGACCAGAATAACAAAAGGCTTGTCCTGTTTAGGGATTTGTAATTTCAAGCTGCATGGCTGAAGCATATTCAGCAATTCCTGCTTTAAGGCGGCGGATAACGCCTCGCCATCATTCAGCTGATGCCGTTCTACACGTTCAGTCAGGCGTTTAATGATTTCTGTCGTGGCTTCAACACCTATATCAGCCATTAACAAACTGGCTTCAATTTCTTCCAGCAAATCACCGCTAATTTCCTTTTGCCCCAATGGAATATGAACCAGTACCCCGCTAAGCCCAGATCGGGTCCGTTTCAATTGCGATTTAAGACGCAAATAAAGCGATTCAGGCTCGGCTTCTACATAAATTTCTTCAACAGGAGCGACGCCAAGTTCAACTTTTATAGCCGGCTTCAGCAGTTCCAGATAAGCATGTCTGCTATAAAAGCTTATAGCAATCAACGGCAGCATTAATAATGCTGCAAAAGCATTATGGGCTACCTCAATCCATAAAGGCATGCCCAATTTGACACCAACAATGCCTAAACCAATCTGCACCAACAGCAACAAGCTCAACAACAGACCCGCTCTTCTTACAGGTTTTGGATATTTTTCTGACGTTGCGCTCAGCATCACCAAACTGAGCACGATAAAACAAACCAGCGCGCCAACCCGATGCAGCCAATTTGCAGCAACCTGAGCATCGAATAATAGAACGCCGGTATATCCTGTCATCAACCCCTTAAATAAATTCAGCGCACCTTGGTAGTCTGCATCAGGCCACCACGACCCATTACACTGTGGAAATCCTGTGCAGGCTAAGGCCGCATGGTTTGCACTGACCCAGCCACCCAAAACAATCTGCAAAAATACAACCAGCATTGCAAATCGGGTAAAATTTCCAGGCCCTGTTTGGCCGGATGTAACTGCAACTTTCGGATTAACCCGTAAATACAGCCAGAATAATAGCCAGAAGGTTATCATCCCCAGCAACAAATGCCCGGTTACAACAATAGGCATAAGCTGCATTTTTACAGACCACATACCTAAAGCCGCCTGTAAACCCACTAAAAGCAATAGACCCAATGAAGCTGTCATGACCGTTGCGCGACCTTGTTTTTCGCGCCACGAAATCAACGCCAACAACAAGACGCTCAAGCCTAACGCAGCAGCCAGATAACGATGCGTCATTTCCTTCCAGGCTTTGGCAATATCGAGCGGTTGATCAGGAAATGCCTCCGCCGCTTGTGCTTTAAAATCTGCCTGATCACTCACTATGGCCTGTCCGTAACAACCTGGCCAATCGGGGCAGCCGAGGCCAGCTCCGGATGAACGGACATAGGAACCTA